>JBDROD010000053.1:0-2728 GCA_043810415.1 Candidatus Zixiibacteriota bacterium
ACATAAATTCTCTTGTATTTTTTGTTTTTCCGTAGTATAATCTTTTGAGGCACTAACCGGGGAGTGACGAATTGAACAAAAAGAGCTGTCCTTTTATTCGGGGAAACTTCGTTCTAATATGGATGTCTTTCCTCCTCCTACTCGCATTTTCACTTATCTCATCTGCATACGGCAGTGAAAGAAAACAACCTCTGGTAATCCCACCTCACCCGGCATACCATAATCCGTATCTTGCCAAGGGTACCACCGGTTTCTGCCATATTCAATACGATCACGATTCTCTGTCATGGTACTGGAACGCCTTTGGGAACGGAAAGGGAATAGCGGTTTACATGGATCCGGTTATATGCGGTGCCGACAGCGTCTACCCCTTCAAAATAACCAACGTGCATTTCTATCTGTATGATTTTGAAGGCGCTATATGGCCCGTGGATTTAAAAGTCAATATCCTGCAAGCCCGCGTTCCCGAGGACAGCATAAAGACGCCCGGGGAGATCATCTTTACCAAGTCCTACACCATCCCTTCGGATTCGGGTTACGTCATGGAAAATCCGCGCCCGCCCATCAATATAAGTTTGGATACAGCTTGGTGCGTCACCTCCCCTTTCTTCTTAGAGTTAATCTACGCCAACCTTTCCGACTCCAACTGCGCCAGTCTGGTGATGAGTGACAGCACCGATCGCCCCGATACCAATCAGGATTGGCTGGTGTTAAAGCAGAAGTATTCCAGATGGGATACCGCCTGGGTGGCATACGATATGCCGGGAAGAGCCATCATGCGCGTAACCGGCTACCCTCAAGCCATAGATTGTGATGAATGCTGGTTCTGGAAACCCAGAACCACCAAAGCCCCATCCGGCACTCCGGATTTCGATCAGTATCAATTCGGAACGGACACGGTGGCATTCGATGCCCCTTCGGCAGTGGCGGATGGTCTGGTATGGCTTAATGCCGTTCCGTCCAATACGGATCCCGACAGTCTCATTCGATTATTGTCGGAGTACATTCATACCTCCCCCTATTCCGGCGGAGGAACTTTTGTGGATTCGATCCGGATCGGTTTGGATTCGTTTTTTGTCGAGAAGGGTCTGAATTTCTATGACATCGTCCTTGCGAATCCCGCCTTTACTGCCATAACCGATTCCTTGAGGGAATCCGGAAGCATCGTTCTGCTTCTGGGCTTGTGGCAGAATATCGAAAACGTCTGGTACAGGATCGGAGGGCACTATGTCTCCATGGCTGGTGCCTGCACCGGTTCAAGCTGGGTAGCGATAAGCGATCCGGCTTTCGACCAAACCGAAACCGGCGCCGAGGGAAGGATTCTGCCGGCACACGATCCACATCCCGATGATCACCTGTTGCACAATACCCTCGGCTTTATCTCGCATGACGTTTATGTGTCGGATACGATCTCATTGGGTCCTCACGAGAAACTATGGAGGCTGAAAGAGTATAATAACGGAAATCTCCCCTGGCTTTCTCAATTCGAGGGACAGAATTTCCAGCCGGATCAGCTGCCGTATGCTCATGCTTACGATTCCACCACCAGCTTGTATGCGGTGGTGGAATATGCCATATTGATCTCCTCCAAATCGTCGTCTGTGGCGGAAGAGGAGACCAGCATACCCGGATATTTCGATCTTTTACCCAACTATCCCAATCCATTCAATAATCAAACCGTGATCAGATACACCCTTTCCAAACCGGCGGAGGTGTCGCTTACTATTTACAATATCTTGGGGCAGAAGGTCAGGACTTTGGTCAAGGACGAAAAGCAAAGCGGTAGCATGAGCGTAGCTTGGAATGGAAAGGATGACACCGGAAAAGAGGTAAGCTCCGGGATTTATTTCTATAGATTGAAGGCGGGGGAATATTCTCAAACCAGAAGAATGGTTTTATTGAAATAAGCTAAAAAAGGGAGATGAAGCATAGTGCAATGCCGAAGGCATTAAACGTTTATAGCAACACGCATTTTGTCCTTTTCTTCGTCCGTAGGACGTACCTGGTTAAGCAAACCCAATGACTATAAACGTCATACCCCTTCGGGGTATGACTATGCCGGAAACATAAGAAGGTGTGAGTTAATTAAAGACGATATAAAAAAAGAATTTAGTGAACAAATAAAAACCAAAGGAGGAAGCGGATGAAACAAAAGCTAACGCTTTGGCTTTTGGCAGTTCTGCTTGTGGTGATCGTTTTTCCTATGCGCTCGATCGTCCAGGGTGCGGAAAAACCGAAAGCTCTCCCCATTTCAAAGGCCAATGTTTTTGCTCCTGTATCTTCGGAGCAAAACAAAAGTACCATCTTCTGTATAATACAGAACGATGACGGAACGCCATTATCGTTTGGTGCCGGCTTCGATTCCGGCATGGGACTGGCTACCTATATAGATCCAGCCAAATGTACCAGTTATCCCATTTACCCTTTCCGGATCACCGATGTTCACTTATATCTTTATCACGAGTCTTCCAACTATATCTGGCCGGTAAGCATACTAGTGAAGATAAAAAATGCTCTTTCGGCAAACAGATGTCTAGGACCTCACACCTTATCAACTCTCTATTCTCAGCAGTTCACCATTCCCGAAGATTCGGCATACTTCACTATTGGCAGACCTATGAATCTCACCTTAAATCCCTCCTATTGTGTATATCAGCCGTTCTTCTTGGAGATCGATTATCTGACTTCAATTGTAGAAGAAACCGACACTCTTCCGTCTTTACTTTTG
>JBDROD010000054.1:0-4371 GCA_043810415.1 Candidatus Zixiibacteriota bacterium
GTCTATAATGAGAAACGATTACATTCCTCCCTGGGCTATCGACCGCCTAACGAGTTCGAAGCCCTCCTGAGGAACGAAAAAGTGAACCGCCCAACCATCCTAACCTAACCTGTCCAACAAAAGGGGTTCACTCCATAGTACATACAGGCTGCGCATGCCCACCGCCATCTTCGAAATAGAAATCTTTAACACTTATCCTGTCCCCAGCGAACTTTATTTTAAAAATAAGTTCTTTGTTTGTTGTTGATTCTAGTGTCTAACAATTAATCTATTCCGTTGGTTAGAATACCAACAGAGAGCAAGAATTCATAAGTTTCTGCTACGTTACTATGAACCCGTGACCATTAACCAAACTTTGGAGGTGATTAAAATGGCAAGCTTAGTTACTCTGGTGATGCTTCTGGCTTTCCTTATGGGTTCAGGGTATAACACGCCGGATCGTTTGTCTAAGAAGTATAATGAGGATCCGTGGAGCCCATCACTGAACAAATCTGCTAAAGTCTCTCATGACAAATGGAGGGCGGATCCATGGTCGGACCTAAACAAAAACCAAGCATCGCAGAAAAAATATCAGGCGGCCATGTGGGCTGAGGACTGTAACTGAAAACCTCAGTCGAAAAGTTCGCCGCTACAGGGCACAAAAGATTATTTCCTCTCCGTTGGGGAGAGTATTGACGGAGAAGTAATGAACCATAAACCAATAACTGTTTGAAGGAGGTGAGAAAAATAATCAAGAAATTGATCCTGGGGTTCTTTCTCGTTACGTTCTTACTTCTGACAACGATAGCTATTGCTGGAGAAAAACCCACGGCAGTATCGGTTGCCGCCCCATCAAAGTGTGATTGCTTGAAAAAAGACACAGATCAAAACAAGCCAGGTTTGAAAAGCGAAGTTTTGACCAAGGATCCATCCTTTGATGATCCGCTGCTCATGAAAAAGTGCCCTTACTGGCGGTGCTTCTGGTCTTATGATGGTCATAACTGGTACAGGTGGTGCAGGTGCTACATGTATCCTCCTAATTATTGAACGAGTTCATCTCTTCAAACGGTTACATGGAGCGGATGTGTGGAACAGAAGGCTGGCTTATCGCTGAGCCAGCCTTCTTTTTCACTATCATGTTTTTCAATCAAACGAGGTGACCTTTACGGCAGACTACACTTCATCTTCTAAGGGCTGAATACAAATTATAGGCAGAGGATGGCTTGTTCGCATCTTTTGACGAATTCAATATTTGTTTGATCCACAATGAGTTGATCAGACTTTTTCTTTTCTGCTATTTAATCCCTCGCCAGCTTTTGCGCAATAAGTTGAGACTGTCTATTTATATCGACAAGGGACTCCAGTAATATGTGTTACCTTATGTGGCAGAATCAATTACGCGAACGCCAATTCTGCTTTTCCCCAACTCGGCAGGCATGATTATTGCATAGTATTAATCCATCTGCATGAAAGTTCATTTTCCACCGACAGGGAATGAGTATATGATATTTTAATTCAATTGTACTGACACAAAAGGAAGGAATCAGACTATGACCGTTAGTGATAAAATTCTTTAGCCTGATATATCCTCAAGTTACTTTTTTTCCATTATTATCAAAAACAAGTTGAATTATCTATTCTATTTATTATTTTACCTAAGTAAGAATGGTCTGGAAAATTTTATGGGAACATAATATGAATTAATTTCGAGGAGAAGGTTTTATGCGAAACAAGAGTTTCACTAAAGCAGCCATTCCTTCCTTTATCCGGGCATTGATCCCTTTCCTTTTTCTTTTTTGCCTTATGGCAGACAACGCCCCAGGTACTGTTCTGCCCTATACCGGAAAAACCAATGATAATACTGATAAGGATAAAACCATAGGGCCGCCTTACAAACTATCTGCAACATATCCTAATGTGCAAGCCCGGGTCCATCGGGTGGGGCTTCTGAATCTCTGCGTGAGCAACTGGGGATTTTTTGGAAGCGGGCAGGGGCATCCTCTTTACAATCTCAAAGAATCCATGGGCGGTTGTTTCAATCCCAATCCGGACAAAGAGGTGGTGGCTCCCTCTGCCGAATATCCTGCCGGCTCGGGGATAGAGTATCTCTTCTGGGGTGGTTTGTGGATTGGTGCTATAATAGAGGATAAACCCTATACCACGGTGGGGGCGGATGGTTGGTTCTGGATTCACGAGATGTGGCCCGATGCCGGGGAAGCCGGTGCCATCAAGGAGAGAAGCACGCGAAGCAATAACGCCTGTTATAGCCCGGAAGCCGTCTCGGAACAGGACATTATCTCGGTCTACACCGATACCTCTGCGGATATCCCCCTCTCCCCTACCCAGCAGGACCCCTGGGACAACCGAAAGCATTACCCTTTGGGTCTGCAGGTCACCCAGAAGAGCTATTCCTGGAGTTATGAATATGCCGAGGATTTTGTTTTAATCGATCTGTTTGTAAAGAACATCGGCATCAAGAAGATCCGGGACATGTATATGGGCTTATACATAGATGCAGACGTAGCGCACAAGGATGAAGATCCTTATGGTGAATATGGTGCTCAGGACGACATCTGCGGTTTCCGGCATCTGGTAACCTCACCCAAAGAGGATTGCTCCGACACGGTGAATCTAGCCTGGATTGCGGATAATGATGGACACGGATTCAAGGGGGAGCAGATTTTCACGCCCAAAAGTCCCATCGGGGTAACCGGTGCCCGGGTGGTAAGATCACCCAAACCGGGACTCAAATATTCCTTCAACTGGTTCATCTCCAATCAATCGGGATATCCCAAGGATTGGGGTCCCTGGACCATTGATAACCAGGAGAGATGGGCCAAGGAGAACTGTTACGAGCCGGGGAAGAATACCTTTCCGGGCAACGTGATGGGAACGCCGGGAGGGGATTGCTCCAAATACTTCATGATGTCCAACGGGGAGTTCGATTACGACCAGATATTCTCCTGCATCTGGCCTGATGATCATCCCAATGAAAGATGGCTGGATCCCAGCCCGGAGTGTGCGGATTTAGCCAATGGATACGATACCCGCTATCTTTTGTCCTTTGGACCCTTCGATCAGATCGCCCCGGGTGAATCTCTTATCATCACCATCGGTTATATAGCGGGAGCGGATTTTCAAACCGATCCCTTAAATCTGGTCAAGGATCCCAACATGACTAATCCCAACCGGTATTACGCCAATCTGAACTTCACCGATTTTGAGACCAATGCCATCTGGGCTGCCAAAGTGTATGATAACCCGGAGCTGCCGGATAAACCATGCGGGGATGGCCTGCCCGATTTTAAAGGTCCTCCACCACCTCCCGCCCCAACCGTAAGTTTTGAGACCCAGAAGGGGAAGGTGAAGATCAAATGGAACGGCAAGTTGACCGAGAAGGGCCGGGATTCCTTCAACACCCGCAAGGATTTTGAAGGTTACCGGGTATACATGAGCCGCACCGGGGCGACCGAGGATTATGCTCTCTTGGGATCCTACGACAAGATCGATTACAAAATCTACCAGCTTAACCGCAATAAGGAAGTACGTCCCTGGGAGTGGAAGGCAGCATCGGTGACTTCAGATTCGCTTAAGTCCTGGCTCGGCTCCAGGGGCTACGGGGGGATGAAGATCGGTAACGATCCCACCATCTACACCCAGAATAATCCGTTTGTGATCAAAGACCTGGTCAATCCCTTCTACCTGCGCCTTTCCGATTCGGTGGATGCGGTGAAGGGGTATGCGGTGGCATATGATTCCATCCGGTTGGAGGGCCGGGATTCTTTGTATTTTGAGTTGCAGGACTGGAACCGTGGATTCCAGGGGATCATAGCCTATCCGGCTTACCGGGACAGTGTGGATGCGGGATTGGTGAAGGACACCTCTGACCGGTACTGGGATTACCAGAAGGAGGTGGAGGTGTTTCCGGCGCAAGCCATGTATTTTTCGGTGACGGCGTTTGACGTGGGGGACCCGCAGACCGGGCTCTCCCCGCTGGAATCTTCCCGGCTGGTGAATGCCACTTTGGTCTATCCCATAGACAACTGGGACAAGGTTCAATCGGAGGACCTGAAGGTGGTGGTATATCCCAACCCCTACCGGATCGACGGAAATTACAGCGACAACCAGTATGAGGAGGGGGGGACGTACGGAAAGAGGCTCCGGTTTGTGAACCTGCCTCCCCGGTGCACCATCCGGATCTATACTTTAGACGGTGATCTGGTGAAGGAGATAGATCATGAGAAGGATCCGAATGCTTTGGATGCCACGGTGGGCGAATGGGACTTGATCTCCCGGAACACCCAGGCGGTGGTATCGGGGATCTATCTGTTCAGCGTGGAGGATAAGGACAGCGGAAAAAACCAGGTCGGAAAATTCGTGATCATAAAATAA
>JBDROD010000055.1:0-8331 GCA_043810415.1 Candidatus Zixiibacteriota bacterium
CGAGGGAATCAACGATACCAAACCAACGACATTCTCCCTTTCTCAAAATTACCCCAATCCCTTCAACCCGGTCACCAATTTCCAATTTACCGTACCCAAATCCAGCCACGTGAATATCGAGATATTCAACATCGTGGGGCAGAAGGTGGCAACCGTAGTAGATGGTGATATGAAGGCCGGTGTTTATACTGCGGATTGGAATGGACGGGACGAAAACGGCAAAACCGTATCCAGCGGCATCTACTTCTACCGCATGCAGGCGGATGACTTTTCGAACATGAAGAAGATGGTGCTGGTTAAGTAGACCAACGGATTAAGCGGATTACTTAGTAAGTTTATTCAAAAAGCATTAAAGGCAGTCCTGATACACGTTTGGGCTGCCTTTTTGTTGTTTATTTTCGTAATTAAAAGTGACCTTTGTCCGATAAGACCACAGGAAAGGTGAAGATCCGTCTTAAGATATTATAAGCAATGATTAATTAAGGATAGGAAGAAATAAGATTTCTTCAATCAAAGGGAGTGGTTCCCATGAAGAATGGCTGGCTGATTCTGTTGATTTTGCTGGTATGTATCACCGGGGAAACCGCATGGAGCACTTGCCCCCAGGATGCCAATGACCGGGGAAATTGCGATACCATGTATATAGAGCCATGGGATGAGGATGCAGCAGGAACGGGAGTACATTTTGTAAGAGTCCCCATATACATCACTGCAGATATAGCAGGTGGTCCCTACGATTCCATCCAGGCGTTCGTGATACCTTTATGTTTCACCCGCAATAATCCAACTAAATACTGCAGTGTGAGTACATACTGGAACAGGATTTTGTGGACTACCTCTAATCTTCCCCGGAGTATCTTCCATCACCTTCCCAGTAATGATGACCCTCAAGTTCACAACTGGATGATGGATTTATACGAGAATTCGGAGAATAATGGTGAGGAGTGGGATGGTGTTATTCTGGATTTAACTAATGCTGTTAATGCTGATACCGGCCATTTTTGGCTGTCTTTGATTCCTTCGGGACAAACGGATCAACGGTTTATAGAAGGGAGCAGGATTCTATTAGCCACTATGACTATGAAGCTTGAAGACACCATGCATGTGTGCATAGATACCTGCTTCTGGCCGCCTCATAGCAGGTTGGCTTTTGCAGTAGCTCCAGAGGAAGGTACAATAGGTATTACCAAGATACCCAGATCAAGCGCTGGTGACTCAGCAAGCTTCAAGGTGTGCTTCCCCCCGAGAGACACTAGCGATGTGAAGGAAATCGAGGGGGACAATATCAAGCCATCCGGCTTTTCCCTGTCCCAAAACTATCCCAATCCCTTCAACCCGGTTACCAATATCCAGTTCACCGTGCCCAAATCCAGCCACGTGAAGATCGAGATATTCAACATCGTGGGACAGAAGGTGGCGATTTTGGTGGATGGGGATATGAAGCCGGGTCTCTATACTGCGGATTGGAATGGACGGGACGAAAGCGGTAAAACCGTATCCAGCGGTATCTATTTCTACCGCATGCGGGCGGATGACTTTTCGGACATGAAGAAGATGGTGCTGGTTAAATAGGTCCACGGTCGATGGTCCGTGGTCCACAGCTAAAACGGTTAACTGATTGAATGGATGAGACGGATTTGATTTTGTAGCGGTTTGATTCATCAAACCGGCTTTTAAAAAAAGAAACGGATGGATTTAAGTCCATCCGTTTTTTTATGTAGGTCGAAAATGGTCTTTAGACCTTTTCGACACGGACCCTGCCAGGTTATGCATAGTATTACCATTTTTCCAGCGCGGAGCCGTAAAGGCTCCGCTGCGCTGCCAGTTTATGTCCGAAAGTCCTGACGGACATTTCGGACCTACCGGGAGATGAGCGCATTCAACTCCGCCTGGGTGAAATCGGTTTTCCCCTCATCCGCTATCTGAATGGCTTTGCCGTTCAAAAGGAAGATGACCTCGTCTCCCAGAGCATAATATTTTCCCACATCCGGGGCCTGGTCCAATAGTTTGAAATAGGCATCGCTGAACCTTTGGATTTTAACCGGCTCGATCTTCCCTTCATATTCCGTATCCACCCACAGCCCGTTTTTGTTGAAGAACGCCCGGTTTCCAGTCTGCACCACACCGGTTATCTTCTGTTCTTTCCCTTCGGAATCCATATATACCTGGGGAGCTACCTGTGCACTGGAATAAGCCTTCAAAGCTTTAGATCGGTTCACCGCCCCCGCCCCCACCTCCTCTTGTGACATTATGCTCAAATCCTTTTTCAATCTGGGAACCAAGTCACGAACCGCCAATCTGTAATCCGCATCCACCAAAAACGAAGTGTATTCGGTGATGATGCCGTATCTCTTGGATAAGCTGACCACCTCCTCCACCAGTTCCTTGTTTTCGCCGTGCAGCCGGATTTGGTCAATCAAATATCCAATCCGTCGGGTGGCCCAGAGCCGCGGGATGAAATCGTATCTGCCGTCGGATGTGAAATTTGCGCGATAGGCGGATGCCTGTGGTAACCCCCCGGTGGAGCCGATCAGCCGCACCTGCGTACGACCGCCGTTCTTATACTTGCCCACTACTACAATCTGCGATCCCTTGAAAATGTCGGGAAGCTCTTTGGGGTAAATGTCATACACCTCGACCGAGCCGAAGTCGAGTCTGACATTGGTCAGGATCGGATGAGAGATCTTGCCGTACAAATTCCCCACCTTCACCTCGATATCCTCGGAAGGTCGGACGTAATCCGAGGTGCCGTGATTATCTTCAGCCAAACGGTCCAAAAGCCGGGTGTTTACGTCATATCCCGCCCCGAAGACAAAAAGCCGGGTCTTGGTGGTATTGGCTTTTTCCACGTTATTAATGATGTTGGTTATATCCGTCTCACCCACGGTTGGCAAGCCGTCGGTCAAAAAGATGATCTGGGAAGACGCTTCCCGCCCCTCCACCTGCCTTAAACCGGTGAGCAGGGCATCGTTGATGTTGGTCCCCCCCTCGGCTTCGCATTTGTCCACAAAAGATAGAGCTTCGCGGAGATTTTCTGCATTTGCCCGCACCAGGCTGGTTTTGAAGCTTTTGATCTGATCGTCAAAGTCGATGACGTTGAACCGGTCCCCGCTGTTTAAACTGTTCAAGCAAAATTTCAAAGCTTCCTTTACCTGTTTGATCTTCTCACCCGCCATGCTGCCGGAGGTATCGAGTATGAAGATCAAATTCTTGCTCTGTGTCCGGTCGGCGGGAACCTCCACCTGGGGAGAGATCAAAGCCATAAAATAACCCTGGTGATCCTCATCCTCGAAGGGGAGGAGATTCAAACCGATATCCTTTTCCGATACGGTATAATAGAGCAGGAAATCCTTGTCCGGACGGGTGTTCTCCTCCACATAGGTGATCTTGGCATGATGATCGTTATCCCGCTCGATGCGGATATCGTGCGAGGGGGAGTAGATGCTCTTTATGGGCTGTTGGGAATTGAGCTCCACCGTGACCTTCACGCTTTCCAGAGGGTCTTTGGAGAACTTCTCGGTGTTTAAGGTGTAGCGGTAACCGCATATTCCACCGCTAGCTTTAAGAACCTCGGAATAATATAACTTGATTCTGGTCTCTCCGTTAGCCGGGATGGGATAGACCGAGGCTTTGAACATCCCGTCCTTGAAATATTCCAACAGAGCCGGGTCCCTTTTGCGGCGGACGATATCTTCATAAATCTGGCGGGCTTCATTCTTGTCTAAAATCTTCCCTTTGATCTCTTCATTCCCGATATACATGGAAAACTTGGAGATGGAGGCGTCTTCGGGAATAGGAAATATGTATGTCCCCTCTATGTCCCGGTAAAAGTTGTTGATGAAGACCTGATCCACCGAGGTCTGAGCCACCTGGTTGTCGATCTTGATGTCCACATGATGATATTTGATGGAGAGATTGGGGGGAAAAGGATCGCCCGGATGCGGAGGCATGGGTATGATCATTCCATCGGCTAACGCCCACGGGCTGAGTAAAAGAACCAGCGCCAGACTTAACCAGAAGATTCTCTTCATAACCTGCTCCTTTCGGATAATAATTAGAAAACTCAATTCTCAGTCTCGACTATCGTTTCTATTTTTTATACAGGTTGTGAAAAGAAATATTCCGCTAAATCTTTATTTTTTGCCGAGTGCTTTTATTTTTTCCAGCTTGTCACTTAACTGGTCTTTAATTGCCGGGTCTTTGGCTCGATTCATATATTCTTCTATAAGATATGATCCTTGGTTAATGACGGTTGAGTCAAAAGAGAGCCGATTTAAGAGAAAGTAGGCCGTTGCCACCTGAAGGTAACCTTGATCGTTGATGGAATCAACCGGATTATCCTTAAAATGATCCTGCCATATTTGGATGATTTCTCTTAGCTCGCCTGCTTGTATCAAGGTGTCAGTTTCCTTTATTTGGGGAACCATTGCTTCATCGAACCCTTTGTCATGAATGGTTAATGAGTAAAAGGAGGGTGCCTTATCAACGGAAGGTAACTTTGAAATCGCCTTCATTGGTTTCTCCTCCGGACCTTTTGGATAGATTTCTGCAGATTCTATAGCTTTTTCTTCTCTACTTAAGATTCTAACTTCTCTTGTTTTCACTGTATCCATTCCTTTTCCTGCTCCGGCAGCTGGTGCAGCTTCCGCAGGTACCGGCTGCTCTGCGATGGCTGAAGGAGGAGTCCCTTCGGCTTGTGGTTTAACGATTGGAGTAACCCCTTTTTCCTCAGCAACTGGAGCAGGCAGAGAGATCGACTTTTTCTCAGCTGCCCTATCAGTTAAGCTAATCTTCTGTTCCTTCAATCCGGTTTCCTTTTTTCTGCCTTCGACCACCGGAGAGGTCACTTTCCCCTTTTCTTGATCGGAACTGACCACAGGGAGCGCCTTTTTCGGCTGTTCTGATGGAGTTGATGTCTTGTCTTTGGACTCCGCCGGGAGAGATATTTCCTCCTTTTCCGATTCAGTAATACCAAGAGGGGCTTCTTTTACCGCAGAAGATACCGGTGTTTTAGGGACAATGGTTTTTCCCCGGTAATCCACATACAATTTCCCAATGATGAAGACCAGCAATATCGACACCACAGCGGTTGCTATCCTTATCTTCCAGGGAGAGAAGACATTCACCAAAGCTTTTTTCCATCCGAAGACAGTCGATTTCTCTTTCGAAGCAGTAATTTTCTCCCTCACCCGGCTGGAGAAGGTATCCCAGTATTCCTTTGATGGCTCTTTAGCCCGGATTTCCTTTGCCTTTCCCTCCACCGATTCCAAAAAAGACAACTTCTCCTGGCAGGTTTTACATTCGAGCAGATGTTTTTTGAGTTCTTCTTCCTGGCTCTGACTTAGTCGCCTGTCCCAAAAAAGATTTACCCACTTCTCATACTTTTTGCAGCTCAAGGTGCATTCTCCTCAAACAGAATCCTTATATTCTTTCAACATCTCCTGCATTCTCTCCCTCGCCCGAAAAAGCCGCGACATCACCGTTCCGGTGGATATATTCAGCGTTTGTGCGATCTCCTCGTAGCTTAAATCTTCATAGATACGCAATATCAAAACGGCTTTGAATTTAGGCGGAAGCGAATTCAAAGCCCGGTCTATCTTTATCTCCATCTCCTTGGAAGCCAGAAGGTCTGCCGGGTTCACCCTGGTCGTCTCCTTCTCCAGCGGGCTTTTTTCTTCCTCGAAGTGGCTCTCCGGGATCATGAATTTCTGCCTTTTGAGAAAATTTATGCTCAGATTCATGCAGATCCGGTATAGCCAGGTGTAAAAACTGTATCCCGCTTTGAACGACCCAATGGCAGAATAGGCATTGATAAAGGTATCCTGGGCGATGTCGTCGGCATTATCGTGATCTTTGACCATGCGATATGCCAAAAAGTAAATTTTCCGCTGATACCGCTTCACCAAAAGGTCAAAAGCGTAATTGTCACCCTTCTGAACTTTTTGGATCAGCTGGTCATCATTCTCGCCATACTGCTTCTGCCCCTCAGTTTCCTTCATCTACCTTCCGCCTTTTAGGATACAAATCAATTGAGATATTATTCCAAAGTTTTTTTACCTCACCCCCTTAATCCCTCCCTATATGAAAGGGAGAGGGGTTCACCCTGAAGGGATTCACCCTGAAGGGGACGAAAAGGGAGAGGTTTCAAAGATGGCACAAATTATACACCAATAACTCCATTATCATCTTGTCCGGCATGCGATTCGACTTCAACTCCACGTCGGTCTGATAAAGAAGCATAATTCCCTTTTCCAGTTCCTCCATAGTATAATTCGGCGCCTGCTTTTGATATTTGTTCGCCAGAAACGGTTTGACTCTCAAAAAAGAGGTCAAAGGTCCCGAAGAGGTGGAGAGGAATTCCTTGGTTTGGATTAACCTCTCAAAATGTATGGTCAGCCAATAGATCATCCCTCCGGGTTTTTCCCCATCCAGGATCATATTTTCCAAAATCTCCAAAGACGTTTTGCAGTTCTTCTCCCCGATGGAATCCATCAGGTTGAAGACCGTGTTGGTCTTGGACATATCCACCGTCGCTTCCACGTCCTTTGCAGTGATGGTCTCATTATCTCCGATGTAAGTGATGAGTTTGTCAATGGACATGGACAGATCGCCCAGCTCGTTTCCCACCAGATCGTGCAAAATCCGGGACGCATTGCCCTCTATCTTTTTGCCCTTTTCCTTTACCCGATTGGTGATCCATACCGGTACCTGATTATCCCATAATCTGGGGAATTTAACCGTGGTGGCATATTTTTCCAAAGCGGAATAGAATTTCGATTTGGGGGGAATCTCGGGAGAAAGAAGAATAAGGCACACCGAGTCGGGGAGCTTGGGCAGGAATTTCAAGAGCATGTCCTTGGAGAATTCAGATAATCTGTTCAGATCGAACAGGACCACCAACCGCTTCTTAGCATTGACCGGTGACAGGAAGATTATATTTGCCAGCTGGTCCGCGCTGGTTTCGTTGCCATACATCAAATCGAGATTGAAGCTTTTCAGTTCGTCCGGCACCAAAAGGGAGGCGATCTTTCTCCAAGCCTCCTCTTTCAGGAAATCCTCCTCGCCGGTGAAGTGATAGACCAAGTCCACCCTCTCTGCCGGATCCTTCGTCCCGGTGTTGAGTTTCCTCAACAGCTCGAAATAAGTGATCTCTTTTTCTGAACTCGGTTTATCGGATTTTTTGACTGGCATGAAAGATTTCTGGTCTTTTGGTGTGGTTTGTTTTCGAATGTCGGCTTAGGTTTAGATTCGCTGCGCTCACTTCGAGTCGGTTAGGTATCGGTTTGGTCTTTTGGTTTCGTTTATTGTCAACACTTGTCTACGTTACCTTTTCTCACGATTAACGATAAACGATGCGTAACCGCAACCTCAACCGTATCCACAGATCTTGTAGGTCGAAAATGGTCTTCAGACCTTTTCGACAAAAGCTCTTTGTCCACTATGGAATTAAACCGGACAAAAATCAAATTACCCAATCAGGGTATTTTTGTCAATAAAAAAGAGCCTCCTGGGGATACGGAGGCTCTCTTTGGCAGAAGGGTTCACCCGGAGGGGTGCACCCAGAAGGGGATGAAGGAGGATATGCTATCTTATACTCAGCTCGCTTTGAGCCGGGTTTTCTTTTTCAGGAATCCAGTTCAAACTGTAAGGTATTTTCTTCTTATAACCCAAAGCCATGTTGCGGTACGGCTCTAAATCCTTGTGACAAACCATTTGCAAATTGACCTGATTGACCACTTCAAAACTATCTCCGTAGATCTCGACCGTTCTGTTTTGAAACAAATGCGGGTTGAGCTCGATGAACTCCAAAAGCGCCAGAAGGCTGGCATATTCGCATTCGACCGGGGTGCCGGTAAACTGCGCCCGGAAGATTATCCCCAAATCGGGGATCGAGAATGAAACCACTCCATTATGATTATCCTGGCTGTTTTCCCCTCTGATAGTACCGTAGAAGAAGCACTGCATTTCATCCTCCTTATCAATTAGTCTATAAACCAACCTCCTTTATTTTTGTCTATCTTGTTAAAAAGCAAAACCTGTGCCGTGGGCGGGTATGGTTTGAAGACCGGCAAGCAAGCTGGATGTGGCAATAGACAAGTTTGGCTTTACGACTATTCGGACTCGTAATTCGCTGGTTTTCAATAAGATACAAAACCAGGAAAGCCGGAGAGAAAAATCTCGTTATGTGTATAGAAAAAGAGAGGGAATTCTTGGGGGCTGTGCTTCAGAACCTGTCTGCAAGCCGATTCACACTCTCTGCAAGAAGATACAAGACAAATGCAGCCGGGGCTTGATAAGATTATTGGTGCGGGGATATAGCGGGTAGTCAGG
>JBDROD010000056.1:0-4336 GCA_043810415.1 Candidatus Zixiibacteriota bacterium
CCTGATGATAAAGAGATTCACTCCCCACCTTCACATAGAAAGTATTGGGCAAAAATTTACCGTAATATGACCATCGCCAAAAAAAATAAATAAGAAAGGGGATCAGAAAAGAAAGAGCCCAAGAATAGAGATATTTCGAACCTATTTGCTTTTTTCTAACACAAAGATTAAAATAAAAGACAAGTGTAACTCCGGCGAAAATCAACCCATCCAGTCGAGTCAAACAGGCCAGCGCAAAAACCATCCCGGAAATCGCAGAATAAAGAGGTTTATCCATCCCCATAACGAAAACAAACGATCCCAGAAATAGAAGAAACGTGTAAAAAGACGTTTCCAATCCTCCGGTCGACCAAGCTGCATAAGCCCCACAGCTGACCAGAAAAAGAGGAGACAAATAGTTAAATAGGTTGTCCCTGGGATAAAGCTTCCGGTTTAGACGCAATAAAAGCAAAATAGTGGATAGGCTAAACAAGCCTCCCAATACCTGGGAAACTGTCACCACGTTCAATCCCAATCTCATAAACAAGCTCAAAAGCATGGTCCATAGAAAATTAGTATACCCCTCCACTTTTTCACCGATGTTATAGACCAGACCGTGTCCCTCTACGAAGTTCTGGGCATAGCGGAAGGAAATGAAAGCGTCATCACAGACGAATCTGAAGTAATTGATATGTAAAATCAATATTAATATTATAAGAGGAATTACAAAAATCGAAAGGCTGGTTCTTTTCATACACGGATTTGCTGCAAATTATATCTTTAATCTTTATCTTTTGACCTTTAACCTTACTGTTTAGTATACAATATCCATACCTCGTCTTTTGCTCCGCGATCGAAATAGATTTCGAAAACCTCGTTGTTTTCAGTCATCACCCTATAATAATTTCTATGTTTCCTTTGCCACCATCTCTTTCTCTTGGCGCCCGTCTGGGGAAAACTGAAATCGGGCCAGAAGGCGATTATCTCCTTGATCTTATATTCCTTCTCCCGCCAGATAAATGCTATAGGGGCTCTGGTTTTCTCATCCCTGGTGACCCGTATTTCATCCGAATAGAATTTAAGTTCACTTACCATCACTCTAATCTCTTTTCCTGACTTTAATCCGGATCGGGTTTCCCAGAAACCCAAAATGTTCCCTGATCTTATTTTCCAGATACCGCAGGTAAGATTTCTGCAAAAGCTCCGGGTAATTACAGAAGAACACGAAGGTGGGAGGCTGAATGCCAGTCTGGGTGACGTAATATATTTTTATGTATCTCCCCTTGGCGGAAGCGGGAGGTTTGGTTTTTATCTCTTTTTCTAATTTTTCATTAAGTTCACTTGTTTCTATTCGCTTGTTTCTTTCCTTATAGACCTGCAAGACCAGCTCCATAACCGTCTTCACTCTCTGTCTGGTCTTGGCTGAGATGTAGATTATCGGTACATATTTGATATAAGGAGCTTCCTCCTTCAATGCTTTGGTGTAACGATCTGCGGTTTTGTCGTCCTTATCAACTAAGTCCCATTTGTTTATTCCCAGGACCATCCCCTTTCGCAGATCCATCACTGCACTAATGATCTTGGCATCCTGATTCGAATATCCCACCTGTGCTTCGGTCAGGATCAAAGCCACGTCGCACCTCTCGATCGATCGTAAAGTCCTTATGGTGGTATAATATTCGATATTCTCTTTGATCTTGGTCTTTCTTCGTAAACCGGCAGTGTCGATCAACGTAAAAGACTGTCCATCCATTTCTATCTCGGTATCGATGGCATCCCGCGTGGTTCCGGGTGTTTCGGATACTATCAGTTTCTCTGTTCCTAATAGAGCATTGACAAAGGACGATTTCCCCACGTTTGGCCTTCCGATCACTGCTACTTGGATACTCTTCTTTCTCTCCGCATAGGAGACGTCTTGAGGAAGATTAGACACGATCAGATCCAAAAGATCCCCGATGTTTCGACCGTTTAAAGCAGAAATGAGGACGACTTCCCCCAAACCTAGTCTGTCAGAAGAATATGCTTCTGCTTCATCTCCGAGGACATCTACTTTGTTGGCAACCAGAATGACTCTTTTTTTTGTTTTCCTCAAAATTTGAGCTATCTCCAAGTCAACCGATTGTGCTCCTACCTTGGCATCCACCAGGAAAAGCACCATATCCGCTTCTGCTATGGCTATCTCTGCCTGTGCTTTTACCAATTTCTCTATTTCGGTTTTGCTCGAAGGGACATATCCACCTGTATCCACCAGATAGAATCCTTTTCTATTCCAGGTGGTGAAAGCATAGTTTCGATCCCGGGTGATCCCAGGCTGGTCGTGTACCACCGCAATCCGCCTTTTAAGAAGGCGATTAAACAACGTGGATTTACCCACATTCGGTCTTCCGATTATGGCAACGATGGGAACAGGCATAGTTAAAGGATAAAACGGATTTAAATTTTGGATTTCTATCGTTTCGTTTTCTGGTTCATGAATAATTTCGAGAATTAAAACAACCTCCTTAATCTTATGGTATTAATACTCTCCTTTTTCAATTAAGATGGGAGAGTTGTAAAGGGTATTTTAGAGATTTCAATCAGATCTCTAACTAGATCATAAGATCCGATTAACACTTTATGTTCCAATTTTCTTTCCAGGTCTCGGGGAGATAAATCATCCAAGAACAATCCATTTACATTCATGCAATTCGGCGGGAGCAGGATTATTTCGCCCAAGTTTTTCTCTTTTCTTAAAGCTTTCATAATGTCCTTACCCGCCAAAAGACCAGTGACTGTGACCGAATGCCCCAAGAAATCATTCTTCACCACCACAGGACGAACTGAAAGTCCGGATATCGCAGCTAAACTATGGTCAATGATATCTTTAATCAACCCGAAGGCTGATACTCCGGTTACCAGTGTGACTCTTAGCTTCCGGTGAAGTTTTTTGGGCAACAGTCTCTGCTTGGATTTGAAGGTGTCCATGAACTGTCGCATCATCCCTACCCCGTTTTCGATCTGATAAAACTCATCATAATATCCTTTCTCCGGTATGTCAAGTTCTGCTTTGGTGAAAAACTCGTCTGCGGAATAGACGAAGCCACAATCGCATCTCTTTCGGAAATGCCTTTGCCATTCATCTACCATCCGGATAATGTCTTTTGAATAAGCCTGACTGACAGGTCTGATCCTGGGCAATCTGCTCCTGAATTTAGTTAAGCCGACAGGGACTAATGCCAAAGATTTAACGTAAGGGTAAAAGGAAGATAAATCCTGAACTGATTTCCTCAAGTAATCTCCATCGTTTATACCGGGGCACAAGACAATTTGAGTATGCATCTCAATCTTAGCACGAGCTAATTTCTTGATTATGGGCATGATGTTAGGAATTCTTGGATTTCCCAGCATTCTTTTACGCAAACGCTCATCTGTTGTGTGTACCGAAATATACAATGGTCTAAGCCGTTGATTTATTATGCGTTCGATATCTTCGCTTGAAGTGTTGGTTAATGTGACAAAGTTGCCATGAAGAAAAGATAAGCGGAAATCCTCGTCTTTAAAATACAAAGCTTTTCTCAAACCCTTGGGAAGCTGATGAACGAAACAGAATATGCAGTTATTCTTACAGCTTTTGTATTTGATATCACGGAATTCTAATCCCAGGTCTTTATCCGGTTGTTTTTTTATCTTAACCCTCCTCATTGTTCCGTCTTCAGACTTGAGTTTGAGGTCCAGATGATCTTCAGCAGAATAATATTTATAGTCGATCAGATCGTTAACGGAATGCTCATTTATTGCTAACAATTCATCTCCCGGTAAAACGACTTTTCGCGAAGCTATGCTATCTTTAATTATCGATTTGATTTTCATTGCTTGTTGGAATATAAAATCTGTGGAAATTTCACAAGATAGAGGACTCCGACCTATATGCGGTAATGAAAAGCTTGAGGTATCGAATCATACAGTTGATAACCGACAAGGTAGCAAGAATGATAAACAACGGTTCAAGCTGACGTATCTGAATTATAAACACTATCACTGTAAAAACCCAGATCCAGGAGTTCAATTTCCCCCAGTTAGTAGACATCAAAACCGTACCTTTCCTTTTAACCGTAATGACACCGGCGATCAACGTAAAAATATCTTTCAAGAACAGCAAACCCGCTGTCCATATGGGAAAACCCCGATGGATAATGATGAAAACCACAAAAACT
This sequence comes from Candidatus Zixiibacteriota bacterium, assembly GCA_043810415.1. Taxonomy (GTDB): domain Bacteria; phylum Zixibacteria; class MSB-5A5; order MSB-5A5; family SM1-73; genus CAIVRH01. The sequence continues at coordinate 4,173 of JBDROD010000056.1, forward strand.
CCCAGACCCAGCTTGTCTGCTACCGGATCTAAAATTTTCCCCAGATCCGTGACCTGATTCAAACTTCTTGCCGCATAACCGTCCAGCACGTCGGAAGCAATGGCTAACACCATCAGAATGCAGGCTATGACGAAACCCGATTGGGTATCCTGTGCTAAAAAGTA
>JBDROD010000057.1:0-8166 GCA_043810415.1 Candidatus Zixiibacteriota bacterium
CCATGCCATCACATCTGCACTTTCTTGTCTGCTCAATATTAACGATCTTCTGACTGATTCTTTATGACTTTATCCGGTTTCAGGTTTAAAGAGAATATTTGCCGAAATCCTCCGGATTGATTCTTTTCAATCTCTCCTTCAAGGTCTCCGGATCGCTGAAATCCGGGGTGTCCTTATCGCCCCTTTTCAGCTGGAACAACTCCTCTGCTACGAAAAGAGGAGATTTGGTCTTAAGCGCCAAAGCTATGGAATCGGATGGCCTGGCATCCACCACCAAAGTGGAACCGTTTACCGCGATGTAGATTTTGGCATAGAAGGTCTGTTCCTTAAGCTCGGTGACCTCCACCTTTTGCACCTTACCCCCTAGGGTGGTTATTACCGATTTCAAAAGATCGTGGGTCAGGGGTCTTCGGGAGGTGACGTCGGAGAGACCCATAGCGATGGCTAATGCTTCATTATGACCGATCCAGATGGGGAGCAACCGGTCCGAATCGGATGTGGAAAGTATAACCACAAAGGAGTTTGTAGTCATGTCCACCGCTATTCCGTTGACCTTAGCCTCGATCATGCTCATATAAAATTACCTTAAACTGCGAAGTAGTTTTAATTCATGTATAGTTGTATTGGTCTGATTTCCTGCGGATCTGTAAGACATCCGACTTAAGGAATTAAAAATTCAAAGAGCAAAATACAAAATTTTAATTCAAAGTTAAAATATTACAAAGATGCTGATCTTTATGGATTTAGAATTGCAATTTTGGACTTTTCATTTTGCATTTTGAATTACTTAAATTCCATGCACCAAGTGATTTAAACCTTCCACTTTTTTCTGTATGTCATCTCCTGGCTTACGTCGTCTGCTTTTTCACCACCCACACCTTAAGTGAAGCGATCACGTCAGCGGAGATTTTTATGGGCACGGTGTAGACACCCAATGCTTTGATGGGCGTGTCCAAAATGATCTTATGCCGATCGATTTCGAATCCTTTCTCTTTAAGCAAATCGGAAATGGTCTGCGAGGTGACCGATCCGAAAACCCGGTCCTCCTCCCCCACCATCACCTCCGCCGTACAGGAGATTTTCTCCAGTTGGCTTTTCTGTCTCTCCTCCCCCCTTCTTTTCTTGAGGTCCCTCATCTTTTTCTGCTTGGTCACCTCTTCGATCGATTTCAAATTTCCGCCGGTGGCGGGAATGGCTAAATTCCGGGCAAAAAGGTAATTCCGACCGTAACCATCCTTCACCTCCACCACCTCACCGCATTTGCCCAGCTTCTCCACGTCGTCTTTTAAAATCACCTTCATGATTGTCGTCTCCTAGAAATATATTGGATTCCGGTACTTTCATGTCTCCGGATGGTTTTTTCCACCCCCCGTTCTTTTGGATTCATCCGTTCTTGCTGTACAAGCATCCGGTCGGTGCCTTACCGCTTTCACCTGAAGCTATCTCTATCTGTAGGTCTCCCCGGTGAAAGGAAGCAGGGCGATGTGTCTGGCTTTTTTGATGGCATAGGTTATCCTTCTCTGATGCCAGGCACAGTTTCCGGAGATGCGCCGCGGGACGATCTTCCCCCGGTCGGTTATAAACCTCCTCAGCATTTTTTCGTCTTTGTAATCAATTACTCTGATCTTACCTTCACAGAAACGGCAGGTTTTCTTTTTGGTTCTCTCTGTCTCCATTACCATATTTTACTCTCCACGTTTTTTATGCTGTATTTCTCACCACAAACCTTCCAAATCGGCAGTATCCACTTTTTCACCGGAACTTGAAAAAGCACTCTCCTCTTCCAGCGAATTCACATCCGTTCTTCTGTCCAGAAACTGTATCTGTAATGCCTTTATCTTCACGAAGCTACGCTTGGTGCCGTCATCGTTCTCCTTCAGCCGGCTCCGCAGCTCTCCTCCACCAAAACCGCTGATCCCTTCTGCAAGTATTGGCTGCAGCTTTCTGCCAGCTTTTGCCAGGCCACCACCCCGATATAACACACGTCCTCCTTCTGCATGCCCAGACCGTCCCTGAACTTCTTGTTGGATGCTATCTTGAAGTTGACCACGGGCGCACCGGTAGTGGTATAGCACAGTTCCGGATCTTTCACCAGGTTACCTACGATCAAAACCTTATTCAAATTCGGCAGTTTCGTGTTTGCCATCGATCCTTGACCTCCTGCTCGATTGAGTGTTGGTATCGCTCGGGAAATGATAAATCCTTTTTACCCGCACCTCAGGTGAGCGATTCAACCTAAACCGATGCTTGTTTTCTTGCCGATCATTCAACCTCATCCCGGTTGTGCTCCCCGGTGGGTTAAAACCGGTAAGGATAAAACAGCAGGCCGATCCGTCTCAGAACGATTCCGTTTTTTCCTCCTGTTTGGATACCTCCGCTTCCTCATCCGATACCACGGTCAGATATCTTAAGCACGACTCGTTCAGTTTATATGCCCTTTCCAGCTCCGCCGGGATATTCCCCTCCCCTTCGAAGTAGATCAGGGTATAAAAACCCTGCGTCTTCTTTTTGATCGGATAGCTTAGCCTTCGGTTTCCCCATTTCTCGGTCTTTATTATCCTTCCCTTTTGGTTAAGGATAAGATCCTCGACTTTTTTAACCTCCTTCTCTTGGGTGTGTTCATCCAAAGTCGGATCCAGTATGAATATGGTTTCGTAAACTCTCAACTGCTCACCTCCAATCGTAATCTTGGGTTCCTTTTTTCAATAAGATACTTCTCTTTATCTTCTTCAACTTTATCCTTATGATGTCAATGGTTGTTTGTGCTGGTTGATTCCGTTTCACCCGAATTGGGAGTATAAGACTTTATCTTCTAAGTAAACCTGAAGATTTACACTCCCTAATATCGTGATGGTCAAACATTGAACTTGCTCATGCTGTCGTCCACCCCCCTAATTAACATATTTTCCACGGCTTGGCAAGCTTTTTCGATCATGCTCTCCACGGCTTGTTTTTCCGCTTCTTCAAACTCCCGCAAAACGAATTCCTCTAAATCCATCCCCTCCGGGGTTTCGCCAATCCCCATTCTCAATCTCGCAAACTCGATGGAGTTGAGGTGGTAGATGATAGATTCCAGTCCTTTGTGTCCGCCATCGGTTCCTTTCTCCCGGATGCGAAGCTTACCCACCGGGAGATTTACGTCATCGCAGATCACCAGAAGGTCTTCCTTACACCGTTTAAGATGTTCCAAAGCCTCCACCACCGCCACTCCGCTGTCATTCATATAGGTCTGGGGTTTAATCAAATGGAATCTTTGTCCTGCCTTGGGTTTGATCTCGCAGTAAAGATAATCCCCTTTACCCGGCTTGAAGCGTTGGTGACTTCCGCTGGCTAAAGCATCCACCACCCTGAATCCTAGATTGTGACGGGTGAATTTGTATTTGTTCCCGGGATTTCCCAAACCAACGAACAGATTCAGCATCAAGACTATAATTCACTTATCAACCAATAACGTCTACCTGCTCTTACCTTCCCTATACGAGACTTAATAATAGAAAATATTACTTTTTTGTCAAGAAAAAGTTTGAAAACAAAAGGATACTCGGAATCCTTATCCGGCTTAAATCGGAATAAACAGACGAAGTCACAATGGCCGGAATCCCTCTTTTTCTGTTGACTACCAATAAGCTAAGTGTTAGATTTGTCACCGGTAGAAAGCTATATAGACTTATTAACCTTAACATCACAACGAATTTTCATTGTTAGACAGGTAACTAGATCACAAGAAAGCAATTATATTGGTGTAGATGGTGTCCAATGAAGTGGATTGAATTTTATAAGTTTAAATAGATTTATGATTTAGATCCAGGCTTAAATACCCAAGGCGTTCTGATGGGTAATTTATATCTCCACCGTCCTAAATCAGAGGTGAAAAGATGAAAAAGGTACTTGTTGTGATGATCTTTCTGATGCTCTCACTTCAGCTGGGAAGCGCTTTATCTTTCTGTCAGGAAAATAAATCATTGGACATAACGGAGTATCTTCTGGAAAAACCGGCCTGGGGAATGATCGAGTGGAACAGCGCCACTTTGCCTGCGGGATTCTGGTATCCCACTTTTGAGTTGGTCTATTTGAATAACGGAACTTATTTCAGCAATGGAAACGAAAAGGATTATCCCAGGGGGCGCGATTCCACCTCCTATGTCGTCTCGGGAAAGCTGATGTACGGAGTAACCAATAAGTTGACCTTCGGTGTGGATATACCGGTGGTGGCGGCACAAAAGGTGGACAGTGGAGGGCTTTACCTTAAAGCTAAAAGAGAGAAATCCGGCATTGCCAGTGTGGGGGACATCCGGCTCTTCTTGAAATATCACATCTTCGACAGGTATTTCTGGTCTTTGGCTGCAGAGGTGGGACCCACCCTTCCCACCGGTAAACCTTATGATAAGGTCACCGCTAAACAGTCGGGAACCGGGGACGGCCAGGTGGATTTAAATTTCGGCTTGAAGGGTGATATTCTGCTAAACGAGGATAGCTTCATCAAATTGGGCTTGGGATTGACCCACCAGTTCAAGCGCACGTATAGGGACAATGAGGGAGAGTTGATTAAGGAGAAGCTGGGGGATTTCGTGGAGACGGAGGCAGGCTTCGTCCGGAACTTCAGGAATTTCGGCATGGGCGGGGCCTTTAAATATTATGGTTGGCAGGCTACCAAGTGGAATGATCAGGTGATCCGCGATCCCTCAAACATATTCGACATCTCACTCTTTTTTGCCGTAGGAGAAATAACCCCCCAGAAACACGGTAAGCTGGCTTTCTTTCTGGATTTTCCTTTTACCGGCAAGAACGCACCAGCTACCTATCGAGTGGGTGCCAGCATCAACAGCATTTTCAAATGAAACCGGATTTTCTTACCCTCTTCTGATATAACCGGTTTACTTTATCAGAAAAGTGGAAGTAAGAGATCCCTTCCTTAATAGGGAAAATACTAACACTGCCAGATAGGTAGTATATTTTATCCGGATTGAACCATGCTAATGGACGATCAGAGTCATACCAGGGAATTTACTTATTGGCAGGGAATAGGAATTTTCGTCCTTCTTTTAGTAACGGTTTTGGTCGTGGGGGGAATCAGCTCGATTCTATTTGGATTTCACGTCACGGCGATCCTTGGCGAACTGCTGATTTTTCTTATCCCCCTCTCCTTTCTTTCCGCAGGCGGATACTCTCTGCGCAGATTTCTCGGTTACCCCGGCAAGCTGAATTATAAATTCTGGTTTTGGACGGCAGTGGCTTCGATAGTCCTCTACCTGGTGATCTCCGATCTCTCCGGTTACGTCCACCAGCTGTTTCCCCGTCCCCCGGAGCAGAAGCAGGCTCTGCTTGAAGTTTTCGTGGCTAAGAGCTGGATTGAGTATCTTTTCAGGATATTTGCCGCCTGTGCTCTGGCGGGATTTTGTGAGGAGTTTGCCTTTCGGGGTTTCTTTCAGTCGGTATTTTCGAAAAGGCTGGGGGAGATAAAGGGTTTCGTTTTCACCGCGTTTTTATTTGCTTTCATGCATCTGGACCCCTGGAATTTCGCCGGCGTTTTTCTTCTGGCGCTTTTTCTCGGGTACCTGGTTCTGCTGACCAGAAACTTGTGGGTAGCCGTCCTGGTTCATTTCTTTTCCAACTGTATCGGTTTCTCCATCGGCTTCTTCTCTCCTCAGGTCGGATCCGATTTCGAGTTCACCTATCCCCCCTATATAACTTTAATCTGCACAGTTATTTTTATCCTCAGCTTAAATTTCCTCCGGAAAGTCTACCTAAAAAGCAATTATGACATAATGGATTAGAAGCATTCACCGCAACTTAAGTGTATGAGCGGATTGGGAAACTACTTTCTCTTTTAATAGTAGTCTAATCTCTTTGGTCCACTTAAGAGGAATTTTTGATATTTACTTCTCTTTTGATCGGAAGGAGTAAAGGGCAGACGGTATCAGAGGAAAAATGTAAAAATAATAAATATCGTTGGATTAAGGTTTTCGAATTTTACTTTGTAATTTATAATTTTTGATTTCACGTTTGTCATCACCACATTTTTCTACTGAATCAAGAAGACAGGTAGCGGTAATCAAAACCGACTTAACAGTTTTATCTCAAAACCGTCCAGAGCTGGTTTCTCCACGCATACACCGCCAGCACATACCTTGCCCTGGCGGCGGGATCCCACACCCAGGCTGAGATTGTGATTATCGCCCAGCGCCACATCCAGTGTGGTCATGAACCAATTTTTCTTCCCCGACCAATTTTCGCTGACCTTCCACTCGGTGGTCCGCTCGAAGGCAAAGGTGAGGGAGGCCAAGGGTGAATGTGAAAAGGAAAGGGACAGAATCTGATCGTAATAGGTCAGCTTTCCTTCGAATTTATCGGTCCATAAGTGTTCCAGGATAAAATTCAGGCTGTTTCTTTCGGAAAGATAATAGGTGAGATCAAACACGGGAGCCAGCCAAACTGGGGCACCAAACTCCGTTTTGTTCTCCATACGGCCGAAGCCAGTTCTAAAAGAAGCTTTATCCTGGTAATCATATTCGGTCTCTCCATATATTTCGGAAAAAATTAAGTTGTTCTTCCGGTCGGTGGTATAGCTGTGATTAATCAATACGGATAACTGCTCGGCTGGACTGGTGGTGATCTCCGCCTGAATCCCTCTCTCATCCAACAGATCCAGCACGTGGGCATGCCGGTTCAAAAGAGTGTATACGTGTTCCCGGGTCAGTGCCGGGGGATTGTTGAAGGTAACGTCCTTATTGCTGAAATCAAATCTCTGGTAATCCTTGAACTCGAATGTCAAAGCTGCACCGGAGGCGTAAATGTTGGCGGAAAGATACTTCCCCTCCCCGTCCTTCTGGATGTATTCCCCCGGGGGATTATCCTTTTTAGCGTATTCGGCATATAAATCCACGTGCGGTAGAGCTAACTTCATATTTCCACCAAACAGCCGCACCAGCCCCAAATCGGTGATCTGGGTGCGGAGATAACTCCCTCCTAAAGTAAGCCAGTCGGTGAAGGAGATCTTCCCGTCTGCGGCATGCAGAGGATCGTTCAATCTCTCGTACTTGCCTATGGCGGTCCCACCCAAAAGAGTCAGATTGAATCCCTCGAAATCCACGCTCCCTTTCACTCCATCCAGATTGTTGTCATATCTTAAATCTCGGTTCTCGTACGAGCGCAGGATCAGACCCCGCCCGATGATTACATAATAGTTGCCGGCGGTGATGTCGAAAGCATCGCTGGAAAGCTGAATGTTGCGGAAGGAAAGTTTCTGCCAGTTTACCCCCCAATCATCCGGCTGATGAGCTTCATACCTAAGATCGGAGGTGTAAATCCCGTACCCCAAATTCAGATCGGTCCAGTTGTAAAAGATGTCCTGATGGGTTTTGTTGTCGATGGAATACTCCAGCTGGTTGGAAGCGCTGATGCTGAATGTGTTCTGCTCCATCTCCTGAGCTGAGGTATATGAAAAAAGGAAAAATGCAAAAAAGAAAAAGAAAAAAAGAATGACGAAAGAAGAATAACGAAAGAAGAATATAGATGAATCCTTTAATTGCCGGAGGAGTTGCCCACTTGCGGGGAGTAAACATTCTCTCTCTCCTGACGGGAGAGGAATAGGGAAAGGAGTAATCTTTTTATCATAAACGGGTTCGGAGGGATTAATCACTCGCTGGGATGAGGAGATAAAAACATGGAGGATAGACTTATTCCCCACTCTTCTCCTCCTTTTGCTCGTCGGTCTCTTTGGGTTGTTCTTCCAGAAGCTCGTCAATCTTCTTCTGGATGAACTTCTCGTCTCCTGCGCGATAGGTGGTGTGGGTATAGCGGATATCTCCGCTCCGGTCCACGATTACCGTATGCGGTATTCCCAGCACATGATATTTCCGGTAAATGTCCTTGTTGGTATCCGTAAGCACCGGAAACTCCCATTTCAGCCCTTTAACCTTCGGTTTCACCGCCGAGATGCTTCGAGGACCATCCACGTCGATGGCCAAAACCTCCAATCCCTTTTTCTTATATTCCTGGTAGAATTTCTGAATTTGGTTGAGCTCCCGGATGCATGGTTTGCAATGAGTGGCCCAAAAGCTGATTAAAACCGGGCCATGGTCCAGTGATGTTTTCAGTTCGATCTTATTGCCGTCCAAATCCTCTGCCGAAAAATTGAATGCCTTTGATTTGATTTCGGTCCCCTGG
>JBDROD010000058.1:0-2301 GCA_043810415.1 Candidatus Zixiibacteriota bacterium
AACCATTACCTACAACATATAGTGGCAGGGCCTCAAAATAAGAGCGCGGGCTTAATAGTAACGTTATTTTAACTACTTAGCGTCGAAATTTACAGTAATACTTTACTGTTAAAATGTCAAGAAAAATCTTTAGCAAAATGAGTTGGTTGGGTTTTGGGTTGTTAAATAATCAGATTTAAACTGTTTGGGGAAGGAAAAGAAAATCAGAAAAGCTCCTTAAGTTTGTCTATTGAAAGTTCATCGAGACGATGGACTACCAGATCAGCCTTGGTGAGCTCGGAAGCCGGATTGGTAGTGGCAACTGCGACCACCTTCATACCACCAGCACGCGCTGCCGCTATACCCACATGGGCATCTTCAAATACCACACACTGCCCGGGGGGAAGCTGTAATTTTTGAGCCGCAAAAAGAAAAACTTGGGGGGCAGGCTTACCTTTGGTGACATCTTCCGCGGCTATAATGACCTGGAAATAGTGCTCAAACCTCAAGATCCTGAGGGCAGTGGTGATATTCAAGCTAGGGGTTGAGGAACCTACTGCGCAGGGCACGTTGTGTTGGCGAAGGATTTCTAAAAACGCTTTTACCCCAGGTAAAGGGGTGAGTCCGCGCTCTAAAATAATGCCGCGGTAGGTTTCTTCTTTAATATGAGAAAGTTTTTGAATCTCCTCTTCACCCCTCGTCCACTTAAGAACTTCAGGGATGATGGTTTCGTTTCGTTTCCCAAAGCTCTTTTTAAAATAATTGTGAGGGAGAGCCTTGTTTTCTTGTTGAGCAAGCTTCTCCCAGCTTTCTTCATGGTACCGGGAGGAGTCAATAATGACTCCATCCCAGTCAAAAATTGCTCCAATATTCATCGGCGGGCAGTGTACTCGTTTTATTTCTCTTTTCCTACCTGAAACGCCTTGGCAATGACTTCTCCCAGACGCTGGTATTGCTGAACCCCGGTGGTGTAAACCAGAGGATCAATCTTTTTGGGATCGGCTTTTCCATCAGTGAGACAATGCTCACTTATGTGCGTTTCCACAATTTCTCCGATATAGAGTATGTGGCTGCCAAGATCAAGGGTATGTTTCACTTTACATTCAAGGTTCACCGGGCATTCTTCGATCAGGGGGGCGGTTTCGAGAACGCCGTAAAAAGTCTTAAAAATCTGGGACTTATCTTTATCTTTTCCCGAATAAATACCACAGTAGTCTACCTTTTTTACCAAATCAGCGGAGGGGACATTTACCGAAAATGTTCCGTGCTCCTGGATTCCTTTCAGGGTGTAGCGGACTCTTTGAATGCCTACGGTCAAGGCCGGCGGTTTGAATGCGGCAATGCCACACCAGGCAGCAGTCATAAAATTAGGCTTCCCATCCACGTTAGTGCCTACCAAAACCGCTGGCATGGGATAGAGCAATGTCTGGGGGCCAAGTCTTTTCTTGTTCATCTTGTTTCTCCTCTCAATTCTACTATTTATTACTCAGCAGGCTAACTATGGATGTTCTTTATTATAAGTAAGCAAGGTTGTCAAATGCGCTTCTGAAAAACAAAGCGGCTCTTTTAATCAATGGGCTTGCATAGCATCAAAACACCTGTTATTCTTATAAGAACCTGATTCTTGATGACCATGTATTTCTTGTCGAAGAACTCATCGGGGGGTTGCCAGATATGAAACTTAAAAAAGGGTATGTTCAGATTTATACCGGGGACGGGAAGGGGAAAACAACCGCAGCCACAGGCCTTGCCCTTCGGGCAGTAGGGGCAGGGATGAGGGTATTTATCGCCCAGTTTCTCAAAGGAAAGGGTTCGAGTGAGTTTACTGCCCTTTCCAAACTTGGGGATTCCGTTACCTTCGCTCACTATGGAAGGGGTGGTTTTATCCAGGGAGAACCAACTGAAGAGGATAAAGCGTTGGCTCGGAAAGGACTTGAAGAGGTAAGGCAGGCAATGGAGTCAGGAAAATACGATGTCATCATTCTTGATGAGGCCACCATGGCTAACTTTTTTCATCTCCTATCAGTTGAAGATCTTCTCGGGTTGATTCACCAAAAGCCCCCTTCCGTGGAATTAATCATCACTGGTCGCAGGGCTGACCCACGATTGATTGAAACCGCTGATCTGGTAACCGAGATGAAGGAAGTTAAACATTACTATACTAAAGGGGTTATGGCCCGGAAGGGGATTGAGTCGTGAGGTTTTTGGTTCCGGGTTTCAAGTTCCAGGTTTCAGGTTTTGAGTTTCAGGTGATCCGGGGGAAAAGAGGAGGAATTTGCTTTAGCTCTGTCCCTGCATGAAGCCCGCCCCATTGGTAATTTT
>JBDROD010000059.1:0-5100 GCA_043810415.1 Candidatus Zixiibacteriota bacterium
ATGGGACATGGCGATCCCGTGAATCGACAGCTGGTGGTTGATAAGCAGACTTAAGCCGAATCCGATCACCAGCCCGATAAAGGCCATCAAAGCCACCTCGTAGACGATCAGCCGGAAGACCAGAAACCGTCCGGTTCCGAGTGCCCGCATCACCCCGTATTCCCGGGTTCGCTCCAACACAGTCATCAGCACCGTGTTGAGCACGCCGATGGCCACGATCAGCACCACGATGAAGAGCATGATCCAGTTCCCCTCCTTGTCGGCCTGCATAGCCACGTAGAAGGAGCGGGCAAACTCCTGCCAGGGTGAAACCTCCAATCCGGGATCATTGAGGGTAGTGCGTATCTGTTGGGTTATACGGGAAACTTGTCCCAGTTTTCTTACGATCACCGCCATCTCGTGAATGGCGCTGTCCAAAACCAATAGGTCCTGCGCGTCCTTTAAGTGTAGATAGAAGGAGCTTAGGTCTTGAGTCGGATCGCCGCTTTCAGTTATCCCCACGATGGTATAAAGATCATTAGCGATGGAGCCGTCGGCTCCCTGAGATACGATCACGATCTGGTCGCCGGTTTTGGCATTCAGCGTTCGAGCCAGACCCTTACCCAGAATCGCCTGGTGCGAAGGTTTTGGTAAAAAGCTTCGGCCTTCGATGATCTTCCTGTCAAATCTGGTAGCTGCCGTTTCGCGTTCCGGGTCGATGCCGATAATCCGGGCTCCGGCGCTTTTGTCTCCCACCGATGCCAGCCCGGCGGAGTAGAGCCGGGGCGCCCAGGTTTCGACTCCCTGGATATTTTGAACCGCCTCCCCGATTTTCTGATAGTTTTTTATCCATTTGTAAATAGAGGGCCGGTCCAAATAGCCCTGGGCATGTATCTGGATATGACCCAGCCGGTTGCGGGTAAACATGTCGATGATCCGGTTGTAGGTGCCGTCTGCCCAGCCGATGGAAATCGCCGAGAGGGTGAAACCGCCGAACATGGTCAGGATGCTCAGAATGGTCCGCCGCTTCTGCCGGAAGATATTACGCCAAGCCATTTTGAGAGTCAGCATCGACGAGGTCCCTCAGTTTGAACCCCGCAGGTTGCGAAGCGAGAAAACCTCGGGGTTTATCTTACGATCGAAATCCAAAGTCAGGTAACGTATGACGGTTTTGTGTCCCTCTTCTCTCTGGGGGATCATCTCCATGGTGGCAGGGAGGGTGCGCGTGCCGAATTTCTTTACGTCGCTGTAATTAAGTATCCGCATCAACTGACCCTTTTCGTTATAATATTTCTGCCAGACCGGCAGATGATCTTCTTTCCTTACGGCTATTACGATATTGTGCCATACCACGGGCAGATCCGGACGGGGAATGCAGTTGATCAGAATGGTATCCTCACTTCCCTTTTCGGAGGGGATCAGCTGGTAGCTGAAATCGTCATATAAGGAGAATTCCTTGACCAGATCGTCGTTGGTGAAGTCGGAGCCCATCCAGGAGCTCATCATCATGGAGGGGGGGATTTTTATCACCTTGTTGGTTTTGGGGAGATAGTTCCACATTTCGTTTTTTATGCGAAGCGTAGCCATCCCCTTCTCCTTGTCCGGCGCAGTGATGCGGATGAAGGTCTGGTCCATCCCCTGGGTCCAGGCCTGCATGGAGAGGGTGCGCTGCCAATGGGGGGTGACTATCTCCATCTCCACCTCCGAATAGCTGAACCGGGAGCGATACAGCTGGTCGACCTGGTGAACTATCTCCTGGACATCGATTTCTTCCGAAGGAGTCGATGCCACCGGAAGCATCGAAAAGATCATGGTCAATGCTAATCTAAGGAATGCTTTTGTTGTTTTCATTTTTATCCCATGAATTTTACATTATTTGTCTTGCAGGATATTTTTCGCGGCGATCCCTATACGCTATCTCATTTCCTTACCCTGTCAGCAAAGGTTGGTTATGTGTTAAAACAGCAATCAGTAAATAGAAAATTATACAACATTCCAGTTCAAGAGTTATCAAACGTTAATATAGAATCTTGGTAAAGAAACGCAAGGGGAAATAGGAATGGAACGACTCTTGGATGGAGAGAGGTGTTCATTGTTCTCTTCTGTCTTTTTAGATCTCCTCTCAAATCCAACCGGGCGTAGTCCTTTGGCTAACCTGGCTGAAGGTTAACGGGATGAGTAAAAACTCAGGTGACTGATTCAGGTCAAGGTACGTGATTTTTGGCGAGCACCTTAACTTATTGGAAATAAGAGGAGTAACAGTCGGATATTGAATCCGCCTGATAGGAGTGCGCATATTTCTGCGCCTTCATTAGAGTATCACGTCTTCTGATTCGCTTATCCCATAATTATCATCGGGTTAGAAGATAAGAGAGCTGTCGCATTCTGGCACAGTCTTTGCAGACTCGATAATAGATAAGTGCTTACGAAGTTTTAAGAGAACCGAGCGGTAAGATAATTCATAGTATTTGGTGAGACTTGGCACGCAGACGATCGATATCTATTAATGGTAAAGATCTGACAAGTTCGAATCCCCTGGGACTTAGCTTTGGAGGTATCTTTTGGCGAATGTCCCTCTTTATATCTTATATAAGTCACGAAATCCAAGGGAGAATGGAATGAACTAGAAACTGGTATAGGATATATCAGAATTTACTTGAGCTTATGATATCAGTACTAAAAATTCATAAATGAAAACCATATTCGGGAGGATTTAATATGAAAGTGGTTATATATTTCTTATCGGGTCTTTTGGTCTTAATTCTTAACACTGCTTCCCTGGCTCAGATTTACTCATGGGCGGGACGAGTGGGCGGAACGGGTGACGACTTTAGCATGGACATGGCCGTGGATAATCAGGGTAATTCTTACATCGTAGGTTCTTTTCGAGGAACCAATATAGATTTTGATCCCGGTCTAAATACGACCTATCTGAGTTCTGCCGGAGGGGTGGATATCTTTATTGCCAAGTATGACTCGTCGGGAAATTACCTCTGGGCCAGAGGAATCGGGGGAACCAATGATGATGTCGGAGCCAGGATAAAGATCGATGGTTCCGGTAATGTTTACTTCGGAGGCTGGTTTTCGTCCGCCAATGTAGACTTTGATCCCGGTCCCGATACAGCCATCTTAAGTTCTGCAGGAGCTACTGACATTTTTTTCGCCAAATACGATGCTAGTGGGAATTACCTGTGGGCGAAGGATATCGGCAGCAGTTTGGGGGACGGGTGTCATGATCTGGCTTTGGATGGTTCGAATAATGTATTTATAACCGGATATTTCTACGGAACCGATACCGATTTTGACCCCCGGACCCGGAACAGCCCATCTAAGTTCTGTAGCAAACTCGGGAGACATCTTTTTTGCCAAATATGACTCGTTAGGGAATTACCTGTGGGCCAAAAGCACAGGTGGATCAAGCTACGAAGTGGGGAATAGTATAGCCGTGGATGACTTGGGCTCTGTTTACCTTACCGGTCCTTTCAGCGGGACGAATGTTGACTTTGATCCGGGCCCGACCACCGTCAATTTAAACTCAGCCGGGGGATATGACATCTTTTTAGCCAAATATGACTCGTCCGGGAATTATGTATGGGCAGAAAGGACGGGCGGTTCGGGTGATGATATAGGAGGCCGGATAGAGATCGGTGGTTGGGGTGATATTCATGTTACCGGCTATTTTCATGGAACCAACATCGACTTTGATCCGGATTCCGGCACTGCCTATTTAAGCTCAGCTGGAGGTTTCGATACCTATTTTGCCAAATATGATACCGGTGGAAATTATGGGTGGGCAAAGAGAATCGGAGGAGCAAGTGATGATTTTGCAGGTGACCTTTTTGTAGACGGATTGGATAATGTTTGTCTTACAGGTTCTTTTTTTGGAACCAACATCGATTTTGATCCCGGTCCCGGTACCGCCTATCTAAGTTCGGTGGGCAACTCGGATATCTTTTTTGCCAAGTACGATTCTTTTGGCAATTATACCTGGGCGGCAAGTGTGGGTGGAAGTGGTGGTGATTTTGGTAATGGCATAGGTATGGATGGTTCGGACAATGTTTACGTTACCGGTGGTTTTGCGGGAACGAACGTTGACTTTGATCCGGGTTTGAATAGAGCCTATTTGAGTTCAGCCGGAGGGATGGACATTTTTCTTGCCAAATATTCCCCGCTGAGAGGACCCTATTTGGGCCAGACTCCCCCGGATTCGATTCCGGTACGATTTCCTCCCCCCTCTCTTTTATCCGATGGCATCTGGTGGTGGCATGGATCACCAATGTTTTCCCCCGACCTAAAGGAAATGTATTGGACGATATACCTAAGTGATCAGATTCGAACAGAAATATCATACATGAAACTGGTAAACAACGAATGGACAAATCCAAATCGTCCTTCATTTGCAAGCGAAACGTATCGTGAAAACAATCCTTTCTTTTCACCCACAGGAGATTCTCTGTATTTTCATTCAACTAGGCCAGGAGGTCCATTTTTCATAGTTATTAGAGATAGCAGCGGCTGGTCGCAGCCTCAACCGATTAACATTCCCATACCTCCATCGTTATACCCCGGTTTACAATTTTCAATGGCAAAAAACGGTACTATATACTTTGAGTTATGGGGATCGGACAATCAAGGTGACATCTATAGATCGAGGTTAGTCAACGGGCAATATTCTCAGCCAGAGAAATTAGGGGATCAGATAAATACATCCTACTCCGAGTGGAGCCCTTATATACATCCGGAGGAAGAATATATTATTTTCACCTCGGACCGGCTGGGCGGATTCGGGTCATACGATCTTTATATATCATTTAGAAATTCTGACGGAAGCTGGACAGCATCACAGAATCTGGGAAGCAGGATAAACGGAACCGATGTAGATGTTTTTCCTTCGGTAACCCCGGATGGGATGTACTTCTTTTTTACCACCGCCAAAACCGGAGATTTGGGTTACAATCCCTATTGGGTGGATGCCTATTTCATAGAGGGATTACGACCCGATACCACCGACTCTTCCTACGCAGATAAGATTGCATTTTATTCCGAGCGAAACGGGAACTCCGAGATTTATACGATGAATACGGATGGCAGTAACTTGGTGCGACTAACTTTGAACAGTGC
>JBDROD010000060.1:0-5400 GCA_043810415.1 Candidatus Zixiibacteriota bacterium
AGGCGGACCTTAAGATGAAAGGCGAGCGAAAAATCCTTCAGGCGGGAGATCCGGCTAAAGCCATCGCCGAACGGATTCGGGAAGGGGACCTGCTTCTCATGGGAACGAGTAAGGGCGGTACCATCGAGAAACTCCTTTTCAAGTCTGTGCCGGAGGATGTGGCTCAACTTTCCTCAGCCCCGATGATAATCTTCAAGAGATTTCAACCCCGAAGAAAATGGTGGTTGGAAAGGTTGATAACCGGCAAAAAGGCAGTGGTCAAATAGGGAATCTAAGCTGCCCAGACTTGGCTTAAGTTCAATTCTCGTAAGGGGGAAAAATGTAAACAGAGAAATACATCGAATGTCGGTGGTAGATTTTGGCACAGGATAACCGGTTTCCGAAACCAAAAAAAGAGGAAGAAAAATGGATCCGAATGAATTATTCCTAAAACCGCTTAAAACCATGGCCGAAAAGATAGTCACTCTAATTCCCTCTCTGTTGGGGGCTTTGTTCATCGTTCTTTTGGGATGGCTTTTGGCAAGGATTTTGAAAACTGCATTGATCAAACTTCTGGTGGCGGTCCGCTTTGAGAAATTCAGTGAGAGGTCGGGACTATCGAGATTTTTGTCTCGGGGGGACATCAAGCACTCGCTGGCTGAAATCCTGGGAACTGTATTTTTTTGGATCATCCTTCTCTTCTTTATATATGTCGCCACCGATGTTTTGCATTGGACCTTGATCCGTGACGTGATAAACCAGATAATATCATTTATCCCCAAACTGATTGCCGCCGTGCTGATTATTATCGCGGGGGTGCTACTATCTTCGTTTTTTAAAGGACTGATCAAGGTTGCCGCCACCAGTTATGCCCTGACGCACAGAGAATTGATTGGTCGGATAGTACAATATCTTATAATATTCTTTTCAGTGGCAGTCTCTTTAGAACAGCTGGGGATCGCTACTCATATCTTAGTGAACTCCGTGTTGATAATCATCGGGGCTATGGCGTTTGGTTTGGCTTTGGCTTTTGGTCTGGGCAGCAAGGACATAGTGGGGAGAATAGTAAATAAGATGCTGGAGTCGGAAACCGATCCGGGTAAAAAACCGAATGAAGCTTCAGCTACTACCCCCCGTAATGACCCTGATCAAGAAAAGGTTTAGGACTGACCATTGAGCTTAGATTCGAACCTTAGGTATTATCCCAAGTTAAGTTAATCGAAGGAGGAAGATGAACATGGCAAAGAATCAGAAATTCGAAGAAGTCCCGCTGGAGAAACTCCGCTGGCAATGTCCTGTGGAAAAACTAAAACTCACCACCACCAACGACGTGGAGGTATGCGATTGGATCATCGGGCAGGAGCGGGCGGTCAAGGCAATCAAACTGGGACTGGACATCAATGCCGTAGGTTACAATATATTCATCGCCGGCTTCGTCGGAACCGGCAGGATGACCACCATCAAAAACCTCCTGGAGAAACTGGAAAAAGAGGTGGGAGCCCCCAGCGATATCTGTTATGTATACAATTTTCGGGACGTAGACGTTCCCCAAGTTATCAATCTCCCCCCCGGACAGGGAAAGCTCTTCAAGAAAGATATGGAAAACCTTATCTCCTCTTTGAAGAACAACATCCCCTCGGTGTTTGATAGCGAGGCATACAAGACCCGAAAAGACGAGCTGACCAAGGAATCGGAGGAGGCACAGAAAGCCATCCTGATGGAATTCGAGGAAGAGGTAAAAAAAGAAAGTTTCGCTTTGGTTCAGATCCAGATGGGACCCTATGTCAAACCCGACGTTCAACCGCTGATCGATAACAAGCCCACTTCCCTGGCAAAGTTGGAAAAACAGGTGCGGGAGAATAAATTCTCCTCCGAACAGCTCAACCTGTTAAAGGCCAAGTACGAAGCCTTGGCCAAGCTGATGGAGGACGTCTTCAAAGAGGGACGGGAGATCGTCAAGGAGTTGGAAAAAGCACTGGAAGCTCTGGATAAGGAGATGATCGTTCCCCTGGTCCGGGAAATGATCAAGGAGATAAAAAGCAAGTACCAGAATGAAAAACTGCAAAGTTATTTGGATGAGGTGCAGGAAAGCCTGATCAATAATCTGGATCGGTTCAAACCCGCCCGGGAGAGACCGCCGGAATTGTCGCTTCCCGGTCTACCCTCCTTGAAGTACGAGGATGAATTCATCGAATACCAGGTAAACGTGATCGTGGACAACTCGGAGACCAAAACCGCGCCCATAATCATCGAGACCACCCCCTCGTACCGGAATCTGTTTGGAACCGTGGAAAGAACGGCAGAGCGGGGTGGGATGTGGAGGACGGATTTTACTAAGATCAAAGCCGGTTCCTATATTAAGGCTAACGGGGGTTATCTGGTTTTGAGCGCATTGGACGTCTTGATGGAGCCGGGATCCTGGCAGGCACTCAAACGGGCTTTGAAATATAGCCAGGTGGAGATTCAATCCAACGACCCGTTCTATATTCTGGGTGCGTCCGGTATGAAACCGGAGCCGATCGAAACCAAGGTAAACGTGGTGATGATCGGAGACAACCACATATACCATCTCCTCTATAACTTGGACGACGATTTTAAGAAGGTCTTTAAGGTGAAGGCGGAATTCGATTCGGTTATGACCAAAGACGATCAAAGCATCTATGAATATGCCTGCTTTATCCGGAAGATCTGCGAAGACAACCAGCTTTTGTCCTTCGACAAAAACGGGGTGGGAGCGGTGGTGGAGTTTGGGGTGAGGGTGGCGGGAAACCAGAAGAAGCTCACTACCCGTTTCACTGTTATCGCCGATTTGATCACCGAAGCCAGCTACTGGGCTAAGAGTTCTCAAAGTAAGACCGTGAAACGGGAACACGTGGAAAAAGCCATCGAAGAATGGATAAATAGAGTAGGTTTGCCGGAAGACAAAATACAGGAGATGATCGAGGACGGAATCATCTTGATAGATACCGAAGGGGCGGTGGTGGGTCAGATAAACGGGCTTTCGGTTTACAGTTTGGGGGAATACTCCTTCGGAAAGCCCACCCGCATTACCGCCCGAACTTCGATGGGAAAAGGAGGCGTGATTAACATCGAAAGGGAAGCCGATATGTCGGGTCGCACTCATAATAAAGGGGTGCTGATCTTAAGCGGTTATCTGAACGGGAAATACGCCCAGGATAAACCCTTAACCGCCAGCGCCAGCATCTGTTTTGAGCAATCCTATTCCGGCGTGGAAGGAGACAGTGCTTCATCTACCGAAGTCTATGCCATTCTGTCCAGTTTGTCCGGTCTCCCCTTAAGGCAGGATATTGCGGTTACCGGTTCTGTCAACCAGAAAGGTGATATTCAGCCCATCGGCGGAGTAAACGAAAAAATCGAGGGCTTTTTCTCCGTGTGTAAAGCCAAAGGGTTGACCGGAAGCCAGGGGGTGATGATCCCGCATCAGAACGTGCCTGATCTGATGTTGAAAAACGGGGTGGTGGAAGCGGTAAAACAGGGGAAATTCCGCATCTATCCGGTTAAGAGCATCGATCAGGGGATTGAAATCCTCACCGGAGTAAAAGCCGGTGAAAGAAAAGAAGATGGAACTTTTAACGAGGGAACGGTGAACTTTCTAGTTGATAAACAACTCCGACATTATGCTGAAACCTGGAAAACCTTTGGGGTAGGTGAAGGGGGAAAAGAGAAATAAATGTAATGACGGATGAAGAATAAACCAATCTCTTTTTGGATTTAGCGGTGGATTATAGAAATTCGACTGCGGTCAAAGAAACCTTTCCACTTCTCTACCCCTGCCTGAGAAACTAAAAGGGGGAGTGAAAGGGAGGGTAGAAGGAACCATGGAACAAAAACCGGAAGATTTTATCATTGATCAGATACAGTTGATCTTGTCGGAAAAGCGCACCTCACTTTCGGTTTTTCGCACCGGTGTGGCTGTGCTTTCCCTGCCCCTCTCGGCGCTGACCATCCTGATTGCCACATCCAAATTCTACAACGTATTTCAGATACTCTCCCTGTTCATTCCGGTTCTGGTCTTGTGTATTGGACTGGTGATCCTGGGCATCTATCTCATCATAAAATCAGCCCGGAGCATAAAACACTATGATGCCATGATCAAAAAACTAAAGCAACAAAACGGCCTGTTAAAGGAGATTGTGGAGTAAATGCAGGAGCTAGGTTTAAGGTGTAAGGTACAAATCTTGAACATTTAAACTTTTAAACCTTTAAACTTTGAACCTTAAACGTATTGTTACCCTTGAAACCTTTTAAGGGAGGTTGTTCATGAAATGGTCGTTTAAGATCGGAAAACTTTTCGGGATACCCATCCGGGTACATTTGACCTTTCTGCTGCTCCTGCTATTTATCGGTATCGTCGGATCCAGACAGGGGGGATCGGAAGGAGCCTTTCTGGGGATGATCGTCATCATCTTTGTTTTCGTCTGCGTGATATTGCACGAGGTGGGTCACAGCCTGGTGGCTATTCACTACGGGATCAAGGTTAACGATATCATACTTTTGCCCATCGGAGGTGTTTCCCGGATGGAGGAGATTCCGGAAGACCCCAAACAGGAAATTACCATCTCGGTGGTCGGTCCCCTGGTGAGTTTTGGACTGGCTGCTCTGTTCTTCATCCTGGCTATGGTAACCCAACAGAGTATAAGTTTCAAACAGATCAGCCTTTATAGTAGGAACGTAGTGGCAAGTCTCTTCTGGATTAACCTGGTTTTGGGTGGATTTAACTTAATCCCCGCTTTTCCCATGGACGGCGGGAGGGTCTTAAGGGGTATTCTGGCAACCCGCATGGAGAGCCTGAAAGCCACCAAAATCGCAGTGGGGATAGGGCAGGGTTTCGCCATCCTCCTCTTTTTCTTCGGCATCTTCTTCAACTGGTGGATGGCTCTTATCGCCATATTCATCTACCTGGGAGCGGAAGGCGAGGAGAGGATGGTGGCGGTAAAAAGCTCGCTGGGCAAATCCCCGGTCAAGCTGGCTATGCTTACCGAAGTTCACACCGTTTCACCACAGGAGACCGTCGGAGAGGTTCTGGAAAGAATCTGCCACGGCTTCCAGCAGGATTTTCCGGTGGAGGAAGAAGGTGAGGTGGTGGGGATTCTTACCCGCGAGGCGATCTTCTCCGCCCTGCACAAACATGAAAAGTCCACCCTGGTTAAGGACGTCATGCAAAAAGCTTTCGTTTCCACTACCGAAGATGCTTCCTTATCCGAAATATACAAAACCATGACCGCCCACCGGCTTTTCGTGATGCCGGTGATGAAAGATAAAAAGCTGCGCGGGATGATCAATTTGGAGCAGATAGGTAAATATCACATGATCTGTCAGGAAGAGAGATAAAATTCAAAAACTCGCCCGCCGTCGGTTGTCCGCACGTGTGTACCGTATGGTGCACACCGCAGTCCGCCG
>JBDROD010000061.1:0-2349 GCA_043810415.1 Candidatus Zixiibacteriota bacterium
CCCGGTCAGCCCTTTTGTTTTGGTGGAACGGGCGATCCCGAAGTCCGTGATCTTGGCATTGCCATCCATATCGACCATGATGTTTTGGGGTTTCAGATCACGGTGAATTACACCCATGCGGTGGGCTTCATCCAGCCCTTCTAAGATCTGCTGCGTAAGGTTTAGGGCCTTGCCGACAGAAATCTGGCCGGCGCGCCTGATCAGGCTTTTGAGGTCCTCACCTGAAATATATTCCATGGTGATATAGGGCATACCTTCAGCTTCACTCAGGTCGTACATTCGGCAGACATGGCGGTGGGAAATTTTGCGGGCCAGTTTTAGTTCGTTCCGGAAACGCTCGATCGTCTGCGGCTGAGCGGCGATATCCGGATTGAGGAGTTTGAGGGCAACTCTTTCATCGACTGTTTTATCGAGGACTTTGTAGACCCGGCCCATTCCCCCAAGGCCCAGCTCTTCTATGACCTGGTAGCGGTCGGCAAATGTGCTGCCGATGGGGAGATCTTTAAATACAGTGAAGAGCGTGCGTGTGGGGGAAGGATTGACTTCGCCGGTGGGGATGAGCTTTTCTCCGCAGTTAGCGCAGTATTTGCTTTTATTGGAGTTTTCCGTCTTGCACTTCGGGCATTTCATCTTTATACACGTCTCACTCTATATATACGTACATATATATAGATTGTTTGACTTTAAAAAAGGTTGTTCGAAATTAGGATAAAGTTATCCCTGTTAAAATGCAAGAAAGTGGAGAAGTTCTAAAAAATAAGAAAATAAGTCATGTTATGCAGGCCAGGCCCCAAATCTTTGACTTGGAGGGGGGATTGGCATACAATCCTGTTTACTGAAAAACCGACTTTTTCAGCAATAAATATGTACGAAGCATACTGGGGCCTCAAAGAAAAACCATTCCAGAACACACCCGATCCACGCTTCATCTATCTCTCCGCTCAGCACCTGGAAGCCGCCGCGCTTATGATCTATGCCATCAAGGAAAACAAAGGCGCCGGCATGCTCACGGGCGAATACGGCTGCGGCAAAACTGTGATCAGCCGCCTGATATTCGAAATCCTCCCCAAAGACATATTCGATTTTGCCATCGTGACCAATCCGCAACTCAATCCTGCTGAAATGCTCAAAGAAATCTGTTTTCAATTTTCCATCAAAACCTCTGCCTCACCGAGCAAAAATGAGCTCCTCGAAGCCCTCCATGACCGTTTCTACGCCAACCTCCATGCGGATAAGCACACCATCATTATCATCGACGAGGCCCAAACCCTCCTTGACCCTATGACATTCGAAGAAATCCGCCTTCTTCTCAACTTTCAGCTCAATGACCGCTTCCTGACAACACTGCTCCTCTTCGGCCAGTCCGAACTCCGGGAGAAAATCAAAAGCTTCAGACAGTTCAACCAGAGGATTGCCCTTAAATATCATATCGACGCCCTCGGGAAAACCGACACAGAAAAATATATCAACTCCCGCTTGCATGTCGCCGGGGCAAGACGAAAAATTTTCACTTACAACGCCCTTGGTCTTATCTGGGAAAGTTCGGGAGGAATCCCCCGTGTGATCAATGCCATAGCCGACTGGTGCCTGCTTCTCGGCTATTCGAGACTGAATGACCGGATTGAAGAACAGACAGCTATTAAAGCCATCACGGATTTGGGGTACACCATTTCAGAACCTTAAACTTCGGCCGGGGCACAAGTTTCCAGTCATATCAAATACAATCCTGAAGCTTGAGGATATCCTCTTCTCCCCTATTCTCTCTTTGCGGTGAGAAAAACTGAATAAATATCACCCTTGATATCATCCCCTACGGCGATTGTACAGCAGGAGAGGTTTTGAGAAAATACAACCGAAAACTAAACTAAAAGGCATCAATATGTCCAAAAAACTACCCTTAATTTCAAGAAGCTTGCGTTTCAGGTTATGGATTATCATTTTTCTCTCCTCGCTTTTTCTGATGTATTCCTCATTAAGCGATTCCTTTATCAAATTCTTAGCAAAAAACGGCGTAAATCCTGGAGAGAAAACGACCATGGCCATCGGCATGGTGATCATCCTGATGATCTCTCTCTTTGGCCTCGGTTTACTCGAAAAGGCCTATCATGCACACAAAAAAGAGGACAACAATACAGGGGAGGCCCCTGGACCGTATTCGGTTGTACCTGACTCAGGGATCATTCATCAGATCCTCAATGAAAAACTTATCCACCTCCAAGATAAACTCGAACAGGTCCACCAGCACTCTCATTCGTTGCATGGAGAGAACGAAACTCTGGTCCAGCTGGCGGCAAAGGACGGCCTCACAGGACTCTATAATCATGCCTATATCAAGGAAAGGCTGAAACA
>JBDROD010000062.1:0-2451 GCA_043810415.1 Candidatus Zixiibacteriota bacterium
CCTGTAATCTATTTTTGACATTGTCTATTGAAAAGTGTAGATTTTAAATTGTAATAAATAAAATGGGATTTTCGAACCGGTTCAGCAATGAACGAGTTAGCCGTGAGCGTGTTTTATGAAAGACATGAAAAGAAATAAAGATAATCGTGAAAATTCTAAAAATGTTTTGGATAGTTTTATCATAATTGACGGAGCAATCGATTTATCTATCCAGGAGGAATATTTTAGGTTCTCGGAAACAATAGACTTTGACAATGTCGATTATGAAGGAGTCTTGACGGAGAGTGATAAACTATTTTATGAGGATACCCCTGTTGAATTAAAGAAAAGGATATTAATTCTTTTGGCTCATCTTGGAAGTCCAGAATCGTGTAGAACACTTGAAAAATATCTAAAGATTTCAGAAAGGAATTTGAAAGATTGGGCTTTATTATCTCTGAAGGAATGCAGAACCTTTCTTGAAAGTGTTCTTTTGCAGGAGGAAGGTGGGTTTATATCAACAGGACTGGGAGGGAAGGACAACAAACTCAGATATTATTTTATTGTCGGTTCAAAGGATGGTCTGCCATTTTCAGAAACTCATAGGAATACCCTAAAAAGGGGATTTGAAACAATCAGTCTTAAATACAAGTCTGAGATTGAAGAGATTAATTGTGAAGCTACTTATGCAATGATCGGAATATTAATTCCAATGGACGTAGCTGTTGGAGAGGTTATAGAAGAAGGTATAAGCGAATGTAATAAGATGAGTGAGTTTTTGTTCCCTGATTATTACGTTACAAATGTTAAAAAACCCACCCTCAAGGAAATCTCAAAATATCTTGAGGAAATTGGCTACGAAGAGAAATAAAGCCTACAACTAAGGGAGGCCAAAAGATTAGTATCCAAAGGTTATTGCACTTTTTCATCCGGAAATCGCTAAATTCTCACTCTTTACAGGTGGAAGCTTTAGAGGTAATATTGTGAAGTACTTCCTTGAACTTCGCACTTTGAAAAAGTTTAAAAAAGGTGCATATTACAACCCGTATTTCACTATTGATAACGCCTAACAAATCTCTCTAGCGGAAGGCTTACAGCCATCGCTGATCTCAGTCGTTGGACGATGGAGGCGGACTATGATCGTAGCCGGTGCAAATAAGTACTTTAGGGCCCCATTCAATGACGAGGCGGAGATTGAGACAGTGGTTAAGGACTATGCCGAGTATCTATTCGGCTCCAGCATTGTTTTCATTCCTAAGTCCAAGATCACCACCATGGGAGGGACCGGGACAATCCCCGACGGGTTTGTGGTAGATGTAGAATCCGAGGAATGGTTCATGGTTGAAGCTGAATTGGTCTCGCATGGCACATGGCAGCACATAGCCCCTCAGATTTCAAAACAACTGGCTGCTGTGGACTCGCAGGCAACCAGAGATTCGATTCTCGACATTGCACTTGACCTCGTAAAATCTGACAAGGATGCGGCCGGTGTATTCGCTGATCTTGACATTGCTCAACTGGATATCCACGGCAAGTTGCAGACCATTCTGAGGAAGTCTCCAACGATCGCTATACCGATCGATGGAGTTCCATCTGATCTGCAGGCGTGGGCCAGGACCCTCAAGTTCAAGGTCAAGATTTGGGTCATCGAGAAGTACCAGTCTCTCGATGGTACCTCGATCCTGTATTCCATCCCTGATGAGAACGTTCCAACCATCACCACGAGCACAAACAAGGGACAACCCACGTCCACAATTGCTGCCCGATGGTCGCAACCCTATCAAGACGTTATGCAGGCTGGTTTCATCCATGAAGGGCAAAAAATTCTTCTGGAATATGGCCCGAGAGGCAAACAGAAGAGGGTTTTTGAGGGAGTTTTGAGGAAAGAGGGCGTTGAGGTGGACGGCAAGGTTATGTCGTTGAGTACATCCGCCGTCTATTGCATTCAGAAGGGAGGGAGCAAAAGGGAAACCGCGAACGGCTGGATCATGTGGAAGACTGAGGATGGTACCTACCTTAACGAATTTTACAGCGAGGTGTATGCCACAGACCGTGACGAACCTGAAGCAAAGGATGTCCAACAACCAGGTGTAGGCGACGCGCTACACCGTTGGCCAGTCAAATGATCACCGCTATACAGAATTTATCGGCAACTTTTCCTTTGGAACGGCATTATACTTGGGAGATGCCCGAGAATGTTCCAATTGACATCCCCCAGGAAATTGGCGGAGCATTCGATCGCAACATTTACCTGAAAGAGCATTTGGCTGAGGCATTAGAGAACGATAATGACCTTGAATTACATTATTGGATTATTCGCGAATGGGGAGGCATCAAAACGTTTCAGATCAACAAACGTAACAACGACCAAATACACAAATTCCGTCGGGAACTAAATCGCAATCGATTACGACGTCCTACATTCAACTTGATTTCGTCTTTATCCAAACTGGCAGCCTTTTGGCACCCTAG
>JBDROD010000063.1:0-2990 GCA_043810415.1 Candidatus Zixiibacteriota bacterium
ATGACTCTGGAGAAATTTTAAGCGGAAGGGGTGGGAATCGAACCCACCTCCCCCCGGACGAGCCGGGGAGACCACGGATTTGAAGTCCGCAAGGACCACCAGATCCTATCCGCTTCCGTCAAAGACAATATAATGTGGAAACCCCAATTCTGCAAATGCTAAGTTCACTTATTTTACCATTACAATAACCCCAAAATTAATGTTGGTGTTTGCTTTCAGTTTCGTTATATTAGCTCAAAATTGAGGAGCATAAGATGGAAACGCAAAGAAAATACTTGCTGGAGAGAGCGGGTAAGGTTGCCATAGTTCAACTCTATGCCGATGGTTTTGAGGAATTGAGCTTAGAGGAAAAGGTCAAAGCCTATTATCTGTGTCACGCTGCCCTGGTCGGTCGTGACATCACCTATGATCAGATTCACCGGCATGGTCTGTCTATCAGAAACGTGCTGGAGGAGATCGTCACCCATCCCCGGGGGATAGACAAAGTCATCCTTGAGAAAATCAAAAGCTAC
Organism: Candidatus Zixiibacteriota bacterium; assembly: GCA_043810415.1. Taxonomy (GTDB): domain Bacteria; phylum Zixibacteria; class MSB-5A5; order MSB-5A5; family SM1-73; genus CAIVRH01. Next base: position 513 of record JBDROD010000063.1, read on the forward strand.
CTGAAGCTCTTCTGGATTTTCAACGGGAATTATGGCACTAATAATCGGAAATTCGTTCCCGAATTCACCTATTCGGACCTTTTTTCTTCTGCCAAGCTTGCCCTTTCAAATGGTGCGAAGTTCGGAGTGAGGAATGAATCCGAATTGGAGGGGTTACTTACTGATCTGAAGAGAACAATTTTCGATATCGATTTCGAGCCGATCTTGGCGAATAAATCGCCTAAATCCGGGGAGGACATAATCACCGCCAGCGGAAACAATTATTATGAAGGAGTAACCTTAAAAGACTTGGAAACCTTCCCGGAGAAATACCCATTAAATTCGAAAGTGATCAAACGGGATGGAAAAATCTTTGAATCGGTCTACCGAACCGGCACGGCCGGGATCCCCTCAGGTTTGTATGCTGAAAATTTAAATCGGTTGATCGGTTATCTGAAGGAGGCCATTCCTTTTGCCCAGCCCGGACAGAAGAAAGTGCTGGAACACCTTATCCGGTATTTTCAAACCGGCGATCCGGTTGATTTCGAGAAATACAATATCGAATGGGTAAAGGATAATCCCCCGGTCGAGACCATCAACGGTTTTATCGAAGTATATAACGATGCCCGGGGAGCCAAAGGGGAATACGAGGGGATGGTCTGCTTCGTCGATCGGAAGATCAATCGCGTGATGGAAAGCATCGCCCGGCTGGCGGAATATTTCGAGGGGAAAACCCCCTGGGACGATAAATATAAAAAGAAAAATATCACTGTCCCGGTTGCCAATGCTGTAAATGTTCTAATCGGGATAGGAGGAGAAGGACCGATTCCCCCCTTGGGTGTAAATCTCCCAAACGCTCAGAATATCCGGGAAAAATACGGCAGCAAGAATTTCATCCTCTCCAATGTTTCCTCCATTATACATCGCCTTTCCTCCGAGAAAGCCACAGGGGAGTTTGCTTTGACCGAGGAGGAAATCGAGCTGGAGAAACTCTGGGGCGAGAAAGCCGATCTGTTGGAGACCACCTTACATGAGATTTTGGGGCACGGGTCGGGAAAGGTAAGTGAAAAGTTGACAAAGGATCCGCATGATTATCTAAGGGAATTCTACTCCAGCCTGGAGGAGGCCAGAGCAGACCTTCTGGCTTTGTGGCATATTTTCGACGAGAAACTGATGGAGATAGCCGGGATCGATGAGAAATGCGGCGAGGCATTGTACCGGTATTATGCTCGCGCCGATCTGCTCCGTTTAAGAGCGGTAAAGACCGGTGACCGGCTGGAAAAAGATCACGCCCGCGGTAGGCACATGATCGTCACCTATTTAAGAGAGAAGGTCGGTGTCATTGAAACGGTGGAAAAGAACGGGAAAGTATATTTAAAGGTTAAAGATATCGCCAAGATGAGACAGGGGGTGGGTGAGCTTCTTTCTTTGATCATGAAGATAAAAGCCGAGGGGGATTACGAAGAGGCCAAGAAGCTGGTGGAGAAATACGGGATAAAAATCAACACCCAGTGGAGAGATCAGGTGATAAAAAGGGCGGAAGCCATAGATCTTCCCGATCATTACGCTTTTGTCATGCCGGAATTGGAAGCGATTAAAGACGAAAGCGGGAAAATCATAGATGTGAAGATTTCATATCCCCACGATTTCACCAAACAGCAGTTAAAATATTCGGGTAAAATCTAAAACGGAGTGGATAGTTGGAGTATCAAGTTTTGGCTTGCTATGAAGCATAAGGGATAGTGAAAATCTTGAATTTTGTTCCGCCTATCGATTGGTTATAGAGGTGATTTAATGTCGGTTTCAGTTAAGATTGGTGATTACGTTATCGGTGATGGAAACAAGTTGGCGCTTATCGCGGGACCCTGCGTGATCGAATCGGAAGAGATAGCCTTCACCGCTTGCGAAAAAATAAAGGAGATCACCGCGCGCCATCATATCCCCTTCATATTCAAAAGCTCATACTCCAAAGCCAACCGTCTGAATATCGATTCCTATTCCGGTCCCGGAATGGAGCGGGGACTGCGAATATTGGAGAAGGTGAAAAAAAAGTTCGATGTTCCGGTTTTAACCGATATCCACCATCCGGAAGAAGCAGACCCTGTCTCCCGGATAGTGGATATTTTGCAGATACCCGCATTCTTGTGCCGACAGACCGATCTGATCCTGGCTGCGGCAAGGACCGGAAAACCCCTGAACATAAAAAAAGGACAGTTCATGGCACCGGAGGATATGTTACCCATCGCCAGGAAAGCAGAATCAACAGGGAATAAAAATATCCTTTTGACTGAACGGGGGACTTTTTTCGGTTATCACAATTTGGTGGTAGACATGCGGTCGCTTTTGATCATGCGTAACTTGGGCTATCCGGTGGTATTCGATGCCACCCATAGTTTGCAGCTTCCCGGCTCGCAGGGGAGTCATTCCGGCGGAACTCCTCTGTTTATCCCCCCCTTAGCTAAAGCGGCGGTGGCTTGCGGTTGTGATGCTCTGTTTTTG
>JBDROD010000064.1:0-4626 GCA_043810415.1 Candidatus Zixiibacteriota bacterium
TCTCCTCCCCTTGACAAGGGGAGGATTAAGGAGGGGTCTATAGAAAAAACAAGACCAAAATATACCATAGAACATCCGAAAAAGAAAAACGACGACTGCTTAGAAATAACCTGCCCAAAGCGGAAGTTATCCTGTGGTCAAGACTTCAAAGAAAACAAGTATGGGGATATAAGTTTCGTAGGCAGTTCAGCGTTGGTTCTTACGTTGTTGATTTCTATTGCCCTGAGTTGAAATTGGCAATCGAAATCGACGGAGCAAGTCATTTCAAGGAAGGAGCCGAAGATTACGACCACAACCGACAGGAATCTATCGAACAACTGGGAATAAGTTTTTTGAGATTTACCAATAGCGACATTTACAAAAATCTGAATGGTGTACTACAATCAATCGGTGATAAGATACAAAAGGTAAAACCATCACCGCTTGAATCCCATCCTTAACAAGTAGGGGATCAAAGGAGAAATCCCACTCCCTGTCCTACGGACTGTCCCCCTTGTCAAGGGGAGGATTAAGGAGGGGTCAATCCCCCTATTAGATCTTTTCCTAGCGTTAGGTCAAATTGTAACTTGACACTCCAACTATTAAGGCTGCGCTTGTTCCTTCTTCTCTTCCGGTGACAGCAAGATGAACCGGCTGTTTTTCCCTCTTTTGACAGTAAGCATGATCTGCTTTTTATCTTTAACCTGGTCCAAGCTTTTTTTGAGATCATCCAAGTTTTTGATTTCGAAACTCTCTATCTTTTTTATAACGTCATCCTCATCTAGCATGGCGGTGCTGGCAGCCCCTCCCACCTCCACAAAAGAGACCATTACGCCGTTTTTGTCCTCCAACATATATTGACGATAGATGGCATCCGTTATCTCCTCCACCGTGAAACCAAAAGTGGTCTCAAACTCGTCCGCTTTCACCTTTGGCTGCATGGTGATGTTCGCCATCAGGGTGGTGTCCACCCCGTTTCTCACTATCTTCAGCTGGGCTGGTTTTCCCACCTCGCTTTCCGACACCGAAAACAAAAACTTGTTCAAATCCTCCTCTTTTTCTGCCGAGACCCTCCCTCCGTTATATTCCATCAGTACGTCACCCGGTTTGATACCGGCTTTTTCAGCCGGAGAGCCGGTGATGACGTCGGAGATCAGAATGCCCTCCAGCCGTGGATTTTCATAATATCGGGCATAATCCCTACTGAACGGCTGGATGGTAACCCCCAGATAACCTCGCTGGATGGTGCCGCTTGCCAGAAGCTTTTTTTGACCTCATTGGCGGTGTTTATCGGAATGGTGAAACCCTGTCCCCGGCCTAATCCGATGGAATTTATGCCGATCACCTCGCCTCTTAAATTCACCAGAGGTCCCCCGGATGAGCCCGGATCTATGGCGGCATCGGTCTGGATGAAATCGTTGATCAGGGGGGCTTCGATGGGAAGGTAGGGCAGCACTCGACCTTTTCCGCTGACGATACCGAATGAGACGGTGCGGTCAAATCCGTACGGATTGCCTACCGCCACCACCCATTCCCCCACCTCCACCTTGTCGGAGTTACCCAGGCGGGCTACGGCTAATTCCTCGTCCGTCGTTATCTTGATCAACGCCAGATCGGTCTGCTTGTCCGTCCCGATGATCTCGGCGGGGTATTCGATTTTGCTGGGAAGGGTAACGGTGATGCTCTTGGCATCGTCCACCACGTGCTCGTTGGTGAGGACATAACCTCTTTTATCCACGATCAAACCGGAAGCCAAAGATTTATATTTTATCTCCCCGGTCTTCTTGACCACCTCGATGTGCACCACCGACGGCTTGATCTCGTTCGAGACGTGGATGATCATCTTCTGCAGATCGTCAAAAAGCTGAAGCGCCTTCTGCTCGTCCTTCCCCTGAGCCGGGGACGGACCTAAGAGATTGAAACAGCCGAGTAAGAATCCCAAACTCAAACTGATTACCAGACTTGTCTTTATCATCCTATTGCCTCCTGAAAGATACGGTTGATTCTAGCCAGCCTATATGCATATATAAACGCAGTTCCCTTTCAATTCTATTGCCTGGAATATTATAAGTATCGGTAAATATTCCGGACAAGTAAAAAATGGATAACATGAATAAACCACTTGTTTCTCCAAACAGTGAAATATCAATTCCATATCCCTGATGGATGCTGGTATCATATCCGGTTTAATCAAATGAATCCAGAGATGTGGAAAGGTTAAAATCGAACCCCGGGATCGCCATCTGATTATCTTGCATCAGATCAACAAAGATAATTTTTTTAACTTCCCCTTGCAACAGATTTAAAGTTTAAGCGTATAATATGTTGCGTTTTGTCTGTAACTTTTTGCAGGGAGCTAGGATTAAGTCAAGTAATATCTCGGGTTCGACGGAACAGAAAGGTTCTGATTCATTAAAATAGTTGAATACTCTGTATAAATCAGGTAATATAAATCAAGGGGCGAAATAATAAAATCTTAATAATTTTTTGGAGGATCGGGTTTGTCCGAACCTGGATCGTTTGAAAAAGACAGCCGATTTTTCTTCAGGCTGAAAAGGATCGCTTTATTCTCTCTCTTTGCCCTTCTCTTTATTCTGGTGGGCATCTTCCTGGCAACCGGCTTTGAGTGGTCTTCTCCATCCCCGGGAAGAGTTCAGGCTATAACTCCATCTAAAGACACCGGAACGGTTCCCCGTACGGATGTGGGGACCAAAGACCAGCTTCTTTCCAACTCGGAGAGCCCCTTTGTGAGGGTGGCGGAGATGGTAAGCCCGGCAGTGGTAAATATCAGCGCCGAAAAAAAGGTGAAGGGAAGCACCGTCTACGGATTCGATCCGGAGGAGTTTTTTCGCAGGTTTTTTGGCGACGTTCCCCAAAGAAGAATGCCCGAGCAAAAGAGCCAAAGCTTGGGCTCCGGTTTCATCTTCAGAAAGGACGGTTACATCCTGACCAATAATCACGTGGTATCCGGTGCGGACAACATCTCGGTCAAACTCCCCGACGGAAGCGAGCATAAAGCCACGGTGGTGGGGTTGGATAAGGATACCGACATTGCCGTTTTGAAGATCGACGTGAAAGAAGACCTCCCCTATGTGGAATTTGGCAACTCGGATTCCCTGAAGGTGGGGGAATGGGTCATGGCTATCGGTAATCCGTTTCCGATTTTGGGATTGGATCGAACCGTTACCGTCGGGGTGGTCAGCGCCAAGGGGAGAGGAAACTTGAGATTCGGTCCGGATGACGAGACCCCCCAGTACCAGAACTACATTCAAACCGATGCCTCCATCAATCCGGGAAACAGCGGCGGTCCTCTGGTTAACATTCATGGGGAGGTGATCGGAATAAACTCTGCCCTCACCAATCCGACCGGTATGGGATTCAACATCGGCATCGGATTCGCCATCCCCATAAACCTGGCTGAATCGGTGATTCCGGACCTGATGGAAAGGGGAAAGGTATCCCGGGGATATCTGGGAATAGGTTTTCAGGAGATCGACCAAAACACCGCAGAGGCATTGAACCTGCCTGCGGCTGAAGGGGTATTGGTTCAGAGGGTGATGCCCCATACCCCGGCAGAAGAGGCGGGGATAAAAACCGGAGACGTGATTGCAGCCTTCAACGGCAGGAAGGTGACCAACGGGCCTCAGTTCATGATGATGGTGGCGGAGGTGAATCCGGGGAGAGAGGTAACCCTGGACATAATCCGGAACGGCAAGAAGATCACCAAAAGCTTGAAATTAGCCGACCGGGAAGCGTCCCTCCCCTCAACGGAGGAAAGGGAACCGGTAGTGGAGAAGAAAGAGGACTGGTTAGGTTTACAGGTGACTACCGCTACTAAGGAGCTGGCGGCTCAATATGAGGTGCAATTCCATCCGGGGGCGCTAGTGATGGAGGTGACTACCGGAAGCTTAGCGGAGCAGGCAGGCTTCATTCCGGGAGACATCATCGCCAAGATAAACGACATTGAGATTATGGATGGGGATTCGTATCAAAAGACTCTTGAGTCTTTAGAAAACCAAAAAAAGGCCGTTCTTTTCTTGGTCTACCGTAATGGCGAGCCGTTCTTTATCGCAGTCAAAGCAGAATAGCTGTTATGTGTTTGAATTTTAATCTTGAACTTTGAATCTTTAATTTTGAATTTAACCTATAACCTTACACCTTTCACCTATAACCTTTAAAGGAGGTTTGGTTCGCAAATTGGCAAAGCAGGCAAGAAGGTACAGGGATGAGGATAGATCATTGGATCTATACCTCCGCGAGATCGGCGAGACCCCTCTTATCACCGCAGATCAAGAGGTGGAGTTAGCCAAAAAGATCAAGCTGGGAGATCAAGCTTCTCTGGAAAAATTGACCAAAGCCAACCTGAGATTTGTAGTCTCGGTGGCTAAACAATATCAAAACCAGGGACTCTCCTTAGCTGATCTGATCAACGAGGGTAACATCGGGCTGATCAAAGCCGCTAAAAGGTTCGATGAAACCCGCGGGTTCAAGTTCATCTCCTATGCGGTCTGGTGGATAAGGCAGGCGATACTGCAGGCTCTGGCGGAGCAGTCGCGCATCGTGCGGTTGCCCTTGAACCGGGTGGGAACCTTACACAAGATCGGCAAGATCTCCTCCTCATTGGAGCAGGAGTACGGAAGGGTCCCC
>JBDROD010000065.1:0-18111 GCA_043810415.1 Candidatus Zixiibacteriota bacterium
GGACCGAGACCAAAAGCGCATCCGATATATTCAATCTGCTGGAGGTTTTGGGAGTTTCTGCAGAAACCGTGGTGGAGGCGGATTACTTCGGATATCAGCTCAAGATTTTATCGGAAAACTGGGAGGAGGGTTTGAAGGTAATAGCGGACGTGGTGAAGAATCCGGTTTTCAACACAGACGAGTTGGAAAAAGAAAAAAGTATGCTTGCAGCGGAGATCTTAAAAAGCCAGGATAATATGGCAAAATATCCGGTAGAGCTTTTTTACCGGGCTACCTTTCCTAACCACCCGTATGGTCTTAACAGCCAGGGAGAGAAAGAAGCCGTGGAGGGTTTGACCCGGGAGAAGGTAAAACAGTGGCATCGGGATTATCTTACTGCGGATAATATGCTCATCGTAGCAGTCGGAGACTTCGAGTCCTCTATTCTCAAGGAAAGAATGGAGACATTATTTGAAGGTTTAAATAAACGTGTAGGGATGGAGTTGATACCTCCCCAGCTGGAGTTAAAACCAAAAGCTAATAGGATGGTGGAAAATCGCCTTAAAGCTCAGACGGCTCAAGTCTTGGGGTTTGTCACCTGTCCTTACCAGAATGAAGATTTATATGCACTGAAGGTGCTGCAAGCGATCGCGTCCGGAGGAGGAGGGAGGTTTTATCGGGAATTAAGGGAAAAAAGGAGTCTGGCTTACACCGTATATGGAGTGAATGATTCCTGGGAGAGGACGGGGGTTTTCAATGCTTATATTGCCACTTCTCCGGAAAATGAGGAATTGGCCCGGGAGGAGCTTACCCGTCAATTTTACAGGTTTAAAACGGAAACGGTGAAAGACGAAGAGTTAAAAACCGCTCAGAAATATATAACCGGTATTTATCAGATCCAATTGGAAACCATGTCTGCACTTTTAAAACAATATGCCAAGGCGGAGATTTTAGGAAAGGGAGTGGAGGAGGTGGAGAACTACCCCAAAAATATAAATAAGGTGACCAATGAACAAATCAGGGAGGTGGCGAACAGATATTTCCTTGAAGAAAATTTAACAGTGGGAATGGTAAAAGGCTCAAAATAAATGTTCCGTTAAACAGTAAAGTTCATTATATTATGCACGTGTTCGAAGCAGTATATTGTTCAGACAAGCATTCTTACATTGGATGGATTATGCAAATGGGTTCAAAGTATATTTTCAATATGGGTTGAGAAAATATAGGAAGTTTCTCTGGGATGTGTAACGTTAGAATAAATTCATAATGGAGCGAAGAAAGATCCCTCATGGTTGAGAAGAAGAACAACAAGCAGGATCAAAAGAAAGGCAACCACAGTCTTTCCACCGGTTTGATTTTCCATCCGGATTACCTCAAGCACGACTCCGGACAAAACCATCCGGAAAGCAGCGAAAGGCTTTCCTTCTTGATGGAGTATTTAGGGAAGAAGGGGATTTTAGCCCGGCTGCAGAATATCGATCCTTATCCTGCCTCGGTAGAATGGGTGGAGATGGTGCATGATCCCGCCTATATCAAAATGGTTGAGAAAATCTGCAGAAACGGAGGAGGGATGTTGGATCCGGATACGCGGGTGGGTGCAGAATCATATAAAGTGGCACTGCTGGCAGCGGGCGGGGTGATGGCGGCGGTGGATGAAGTAATGAACCAGAGGGTGAAAAATGCTTTTTGCGCGGTAAGACCTCCGGGTCACCATGCTGAGAAGGACAAAGCCATGGGATTCTGTATTTTCAATAATGTTGCTGTTGGTTCCAGATACGTGCAGAAGCATTACGGATTGAAGAAGATATTCATACTCGATTGGGACGTCCATCACGGGAACGGAACGCAGAACATCTTTTGGTACGATCCCTCGGTGTTTTACTTCAGCATCCATCAATACCCCCATTATCCGGGGACCGGAAGCGAGAACGAAATCGGAGAGGGAGAAGGGGAAGGATTCACCTTCAACATGCCCATGTGCGCGGGAAGCGGCGAGTTGGAATATATCGAGGCTTTCGAGAACATCCTTTACCCCATGGCTTTGAAATTCGCACCCGAATTCATCTTCGTCTCTGCGGGATTCGATGCCCACGAGGAAGATCCTCTGGCTCAAATCAATCTGACCGAAGCAGGATATAAGAGGATGACCGAAGTAGTCCTCAAACTGGCTTCGGAATGCTGCGATGGTCGTTTAGTCTCGGTTCTGGAAGGGGGATACAACCTGACCTCACTGTCTTTCTCCGTGGAGAAGCATATTTTGGCTTTGGCGGGAAGAAACAGGAAGACCCAGGAAGCCGACAAGAGCTGAATGCGATAGAAGAATTAAATTCCCCTCATGATCAGACGATCCTGATCGTACATTTTTGAATCACTGGTTCATTCTGCAAATTTATCATATAAATAAGCATGCAACTTTTCCCCCGATTATTACTCCCGGTATATCTCTTAACATTGTCTCTGGTGGTACCCGCTTTTTGCAAAACCGAGGATCAGCACGCGTTTCCTATCGCCAGCTACCGGATCGAGGTTACTTTAGACACTTTGGAGAAAAAGCTAAAAGGGAATGAGTACATAGTTTTTGTTAACACTTCCACCAGATCCATAGATACCCTATATTTACATCTTTATCCCAATGCATTCCGAAGCGACACCACTGCTCTGATGAGGGAGAGCATGTTTCCGGACCGGATCAAAAGGGAGGAGAAATATCGAGGGGGGGTGGAGATCGAAAGGGTGAACTTAGACTCAGATCTCGATTGGTCCGATAAAAAAATCGTCCAGGAGACGATTATGAAACTCCCCTTGCCACAAATGCTATCCCCTGCCGAAACCCTTGGCGTCAAAATTAAATTTACGGTCAAATTACCCCAGATCGTTATGCGGCTGGGATACTCTGATCGGGACTACATGATAGGTCAATGGTTCCCCAAAATGGCTGTCTTGCAGAAGGACGGCACATGGAATGCTCATCGGTATCACTCCAATAGCGAGTTCTTTGCCGATTTCGGGACGTATGATATCAGCATTACCGTGCCGGCGCAATATGTGGTGGGTGCCACAGGTCATTTGACGGATGAAAAGGAAAATGCCGATTCCACCAAGACCTTGGTATTCCGGGCCGAGGATGTGCACGATTTCGTCTGGGTTGCCAGCCCGAACTTTCAAATATACAAAAGGATGGTGGATGGAATCGAGGTGAATTTTCTTTGCAAACCGGAACATGCCAAGGAGGCGGAAAGGATTTTGGATGAGGCGGAATTTGCCTTTAAATATTACAATTCAAGTTATGGGGTATACCCTTACAGTAATTTCACCATAGCGGACATTAAGATTGGATTGGGCGGGGGAGCTATGGAATATCCGATGTTTATCACCATTTCCCTTTCCGATTTACCTCCGGATAAAGTCAATTTAGATGCCATGGTTATTTACCATGAAATCGCCCACCAATGGTGGTATGGGATGGTAGCATCCAACGAGTTCGAGGAGGCCTGGCTGGACGAGGGATTTGCCACCTACTCCGAAAACAGGATTATGGAGAAACGATTCGGTCTAAAAGCCAACCTGGTAAATCTATGGGGATTAAGCTTTAGCGATGAAAATTTAACCAAGTTGAGTTATCTTTTGGATCCGCAAAGCGATCCGGTGGTTAAAAATTCCTGGGAATTCATGGATTACTTAAGCTACCGGGCTGGTGTTTATTCAAAAGCTTCGCTCTTTTTAGAGACTCTGGGAAACTACGTCGGTCAAGACAGAATGTCCGAGCTGTTACGGGAATATTTTCAAAGACACAAATTCAAGCATCCCACCACCGGGGATTTCATCCGATTGACTAACGAGGTAACCGGTGAAGATTTCACTTCTCTTTTCGAGCAGATTCTTTTCGGAACGGGTATATGCGATTATGAAGTGGCAAGCATAAAAAGCGAACCAAAGACAAGCGATCAGGCAAAAGGACCGTTTCGAACCGAGGTGATGTTAAAAAGACTGGGAGAGGTGATCATGCCGGTGGACGTTTTAATCGTGCTGGATGATGGAGAAAAAATCAGGCAGAATTGGGACGGTAAAGAAAGATGGTATAGAATAGAGATGGAGACGAATTCAAGAATAAAAACGGCGGTCGTCGATTTCGAAGACAAACTTACCCTGGATATCAACGTTAACAACAACAGTCTGACCACAGAGGCAGAGGATTCCGTCATTTTGAAATTGTTCACTCAAAGCCTGTTCTGGTTCGAATGGTTAGTGCACTTTGTCACCTCTTATTGATGGAATAGTTTAACTGTGTTCCGGAAATATATCTTATGACCCACATTTTAAGTTCAATTAGAGAGGGCGTAAGAAACGTCTGGATGGCTAAATTTCTGATCGGGTTGATGTTCGTCTTTAAGCTGGTATCTTCTTTCGTTTTGGTTTTCCCCCTTTACCTTATGTTCTCGAGCAGTTTTGGTGCAAACGTCAAAGCTTCGAATCTACTTTCCGGGTTTGATCCGTCACTTCTCCTGGATTTCGTCTACCACTGGAGACAGACCCTATCCATTTACTTTTTTATGTTCATATTGGTGGGGGGGATAATCACAGCGGCTTATTTATTCCTCTCCGGAGGATTCTGGGGAATCTTGGGAGATCAGGTGAAGAAGAAAAGAATTGCCATACCAGCCGACCTACCGGAGAGCACCTTGGAAAAATTCTTCGGCTATGGCGGAAGATACTTTGGGGGAATGTTAAAGATCGCGCTTTTGATGATCCCTTTGTACCTACTGGCTTTTCTATTGGTTTTGATAGTTACCGCCATCTTTGGGTCTATTGCAGGAAAAGCAAATATGTGGGAAGTGACTTCCTGGCAGATGATCGTGAAAATCTTGATAGCTCTGTTTTTGTTTTTGTGGTTTAAGATGACAGGGGATTATATGAGGATTTCTCTGGTAGAGAACAAAGGAGAGCCTTTTTGGATAGTGATAAGGCGAGCTTTCAGATTTGTATTGACAAACGCATCTGCCGCTTTAAGTTTATATTATATTTTAGTTTTTATTTGGCTGATTGTATTTTTGATGTATTTAGGTGCAAGCAAATTAATCCAAGGGACGTTGCCTGTAGGAATTTTCGTTCTGGTAACTTTTATAGTTCAGCAGATCTATGCAGTGTTTATTTCATTTTACCGGTTGGTGTATTATTCTTCTCAGCTCAGTCTGTATGATAGGATGGAGCGGTGAGAATGCGTTGCTCACTAAAATCAACCACCGGAGTTATCCTGAAAATCGGGTATTTGAATACGAAGGTGCAAAACAAAAAACATCCGAATCAACTAATGAGGAAAAGGAGTCTAATATGGCCAGCAAAAACGAAGTTAAAATCGAATGGCTGGGGCACAGTTGCTTTCTGATCTCCCTGAATGACAGCATAAAAATAGTTACCGATCCGTTTGATGAAAGCGTAGGTTATCCGACCCCGGACGTGACGGCGGACGTGTGTCTGGTCTCGCACGATCATTTTGATCATAACTGTGTCACAATGGTGAAGGGTAAACCGCAGGTGGTGAAAGGAGCCGGTGAGAAAGAAGCAAGGCAGATAAAATTCAAAGGGGTGGCTTCATTTCACGATGAGAAGGAAGGCAGCCAGCGGGGGAAGAATACCATTTTCACCTGGGAGCTGGGTGGAATAAAATTCGCCCATGCCGGAGACCTGGGAGCTGATCTTTCTCCGGCTCAGCTAAAGGAAATTGGAGCGGTCGACGTTTTATTCATACCTGTCGGCGGATTCTATACCATTGACGCTGAAGTTGCCAATAAAGTCGTTACCGGTCTGAATCCCAAAGTGGTGATACCCATGCACTATAAGATGCCGTTTATGGGAACAAACTTCCCCATCGCCACGGTGGATGAGTTTTTGAAGGGAAAGGAAAACGTGATTAAAACCGGGAAGAGCCAGGTAAGCTTCACCAAGGAAAGTTTACCGAAGAAAACTACCGTATATATACTGGAATACAAAAAATGACAAATGTTTAAAAAAGACAAAGGAAGAAGGAAAATGGAAGAAGTAAAATAAAACAATGATAACTGACGGATAGTGAATGACAAATCAGTAATAAACAATTAGAATTCAAAATGATATTTTCCCAGTGATGAAGATTTGAGTTCCATTTTGAACTTTGGATTTTGAATCTTTAATTCATAAGGAGCTTCATGCCAAAAAGATTAGAGGATATGAATTGGATGGAGTTTCAGGAATTGGTCCCCAAGAGGATCAAAACGGTATTGCTGCCGATCGGCACCATCGAAGCTCACGGTGTGACCAATCTGGGGACGGACGTATCCATTCCTTTGTACATCTGCGAGAGGATTACCGATGATATAAAGGCGATAATAGCTCCGCCGGTATACTACGGCATCACCAGATCTTTGTATGATTACCCCGGTTCCCTCACCGTAAGCTCGCCGACTTTCGAAAGATATGTCACCGAGATAATGATCTCCCTGGCGGAAAAGGGTTTTTCCAGGATCGTGGTAATGAACGGACACGGAGGACACTTCGACGAGTTGAAAAATGCCGCCATGCTGGTTCATCGGCAGAGTAAAGTGAAAGTGGCGGTTATACACTGGTGGGTGCTGTGCGAAGAGTTGACCGAGAAGTTCTTTGGCGAAGCGGGTGGACATGCCGCGCTGGACGAAAATGCTGCCATTCTGGCGATTGACGAAAAACTGGTAAAACAGGAGAAGTACAAAAAGGGAATGGTGTTTTTACAGAAGAATGGTTTATATCCGCTCCCCTGTCCCAGTCCCATAGTGATTTATAAAAAAAACCAGGGCTATCCGGAATTTGATCAAAAGAAAGCAAAAGCGTATATGGAAAAGGTAACCAGTAAAATAAAGGATGAGATTCTGGACTTGTATATGAGATGGGGGAAACAAGAGAAATCTTTTCGATGATTTACAGATCAATCAGAATTTCCCTTCACCTGTTCCTCTCTTCAAAAGAGAGAAAATATGTTGAGTTCGATCCCTTTGATAAGGAGCGGGAAAATGAACGTTTTCGAGGCAATAAAACAGAGAAGGAGTATAAGAAGCTATCAAGATAAACCTATCGAGGAAGATAAGCTTCTGCGAGTGCTGGAAGCGGGGAGATTGGCGCCCTCTGCAAAAAATCTTCAGGAATGGAGATACGTGATAGTGAAGGACAAGGATCTGCGCAAGAAGGTGGCGGTGGCGGCAAACAATCAGTATTTCATCGCCGAAGCACCGGTAATCATAGTTGGTTGTGCCACCATGGCGGATTACGTCCTCACCTGCGGACAACCGGCTCATTCCATAGACTTGGCAATTTCCATGGATCATATGACGCTACAGGCAGTGGAGGAAGGATTGGGAACCTGCTGGATTGGCGCTTTCAAAGAGGAAGAGGTGAAAAAGCTCTTGAATATTCCACCGGAGATGAGGGTGGTGGAGATCATGCCGTTAGGCTACCCGAAATTCGTTCCTGATCCAAAACCCAGAAAGAAGCTGGAGGAGATTGTTTTTCACGATAAATATCAATAAGCATTCAACTTGTCATCTTTTCAATTGACTAACCAAGAATAAAGGGTTAGATTAAATTGGAATAGTGGAGTAGGAATTATGCTGGTCGTCAAAATGAGGAGGGAACGATGACTAAGATGAAAATTAAGTTCTTCCTGCTTTTCTTTTTTCTTGCCTTTTCTACCGTATTAGCGCAGGAGAATCAAACTCAAACCACGAAATTTAATCTATCTTCCATACTAGCACCCAGGAAGCTGGTCGATTGTCCCACCGCTGCGTTATTGCCGCGAGGCAGCTTTGATTTCGATATCCGGGTATATCCCGGGGGAGGGTCGATTTTCGGTATCGACATCGGTTTGATGAGGAGGCTTATGGTGGGCATGTCTTTTGGGGGTCAAAACGTTATAGGTGAAGGTGAGCCAGACTGGAATCCGCGTATCGAATTTGCAGTCAAATACAGGATGATCAACGAGAGCTTTGTTTTCCCGGCTTTGGCGATAGGATATGATTCCCAGGGGGACGGAGCTTACAATGATAGCCTGAAAAGGTATACCTATAAATCCAAAGGTTTTTATGCGGTAATGAGCAAAGGGTATGCTTCAGGTGACATCCCCATAGGACTACATGCCGGGGCAAATTACAGCTTGGAGAGCGAAGACAAGGATAAGAACGTAACCGTATTTTTCGGGGCGGACGTGTTGTTCGGCGAGAATTTCGGGGTGGTGGCCGAATATGACCTGGGCGCTAATGACGATAAGGCGAAAGAGCTATTCGGAAAAGGGTATGGCTATCTGAATGTAGGCGCTCAATGGATTTTCTCCAACCGCTTATATTTACAGTTCAACTTGAAGAATCTGCTTCTTAATAGGAAAGATGCTTCAACCTGGGGAAGAGAGTTCAAGATAGTCTATTTTGAGTCGTTTTGAATAAAGCCGGATCATGAAACAAGGTTGAATTGAACGCTGGGTTGATAATTTCCGATTTACGATAGGTGCAAGAAAACTGGTAAGAAAATTAGGATTCTCGGATTGTACTGAAACATCAGGTGAGAATAGTATTTCCACATTCCATTTCCTTTTTTCCCCATAGCGATAAAAACAATTAAAACGGCATTAAACCCGTAGCCCCTTTGTGGTGTCTTAAATTTGAAAAATAGAATGAAAGGGGTTGTTTCATTTTGCCGGATTATGCGTAATATTGTAATAGAATGCCGATATTTGAGAAGTATGCATGCGGGAAGCATTCTCAACCATCACTCAGGAGATAAGAGAGATGAATAAGAAAATCGTTTTTCTGGGGATACTGCTGGTGATCTTGGCCGTTATGGGAATAGGATGTTATACCATCCTCAACCATCCTACGGTTCAAGGCGAGGAAGCGGAAAACGTTGAACAGTCCGGGCAGTACTACCGGGAACACTGCACCGACTGTCACGGGGATTATCACCAATATCCTTATGGCTTTTATTACGGCTATTATCCGGATTACTATTTCAACAATCCCCGCTGGGGACATTATTATGCCTATCCCTGGTGGTGGGATAACTACTGGTGGAACAACGATAATTACCACGATAACGGTACAGGGACTTCGCCGGCGAGTGCAGAAAAAGCAGAGAGAAGAAGAGGAATGGAACCCCCCTATGTGCTTCCTCAGGGGATGCAAAACACACCATTTACTCCCCCTACCACCATTAAACCAGACGAATCCAATCAAACTGATACGGGGAATAAGCCTGAAGCCGTAAAAATCAAGGAACCGGAGAAGCAACAGGAAGAGGAAAAATCGGATCAGGAAAAGGCACAGAGAAGAAGAAAGTAAAAGTGTGACTGCATCGATCTTTTCATTTGATGAATCAACGTAATGTTCAATAAGATAACAAAGCGAGGCAATTCGATGAGAAAAAGATTGTTCTTCCCCGGTCTATTTCTTTTGTTGTTTGTAATGCTATGTTGTTCTGATGGTTACTCCCAGGGATATGGCGTGGTAGATGAAGCTGCTGCTGGTAATTTTTTCGTCGTTGGTGCCAGAGCTTTGGGTATGGGAGGGGCGTATACAGCGGTAGCAAATGATGCCACTGCCTTGGTATATAATCCCGCAGGATTGGCCCGGGTCATAAGAATCGAATTCTCCGGTGGTCTCACTCACCAGAGAATAAATAACAAGACAGATTTGGGGGTCGGTTTCAACGATGGACGGCTGCAGAACAACACCCGATTTGGTTCCGGAAATTTAGTATTACCCGTTCCCACTTATAGAGGTAGCTTGGTTTTAGCCTTTGGAGTGAACAGGGTGAAAAGCTTTGACCAAGCCATGCAGTTTTCCTCAAACCTTCACGGGAGCGACGAGAAGGGAGTCGAAACGGAATCGGGCGGGATTTACCTCTGGTCCTTCGGAGCGGCAGTCGATGTATCACCGAATATCTCTGTGGGGGGAGCAATAAATTACTGGAACGGTAAGGATAATTATACCTGGCTTTACGAGAAACTTGTTGATCAGTTTTCCATCCGATATAATGATGCCATAAAGGACCGCTATTCCGGATTCAATCTAAAACTTGGCGTAAGAACTCAGCCTAACAAGTTACTTACCGTCGGAGCCACCATCGAATCACCGGTCACATTCACCATCAAGGAGGACTGGTCGCAGGCTACCGGTAGCGAGCTGGTTTACGGGAATAGCGAATACAAAATCACATTTCCGTTTTCTTTAGGCGCTGGGGTTGCTTTTAATCTGAACAATCTCACGGTTGCAGGGGACGTTAACTACACTGATTGGACCCAGATGGAATATAAAAGATTGGAAGACATAGCGAATGCCAATCGACTGATCCAGGATACCTATAAAGCAACTCTGAGATACCACCTGGGTGCGGAGTTTCTCATTCCCCGAATCAGCACCACACTAAGAGCGGGTTTCTTCAGAAATCCCCTCCCCTATAAATCGGAATGGGTAAAGAAAGATCGAGAATTTTTCACGACAGGAGTGGGATTTTTGATCGATCAGGTGATGACCCTGGATATAGCCTGGGCATACGGCTCCTGGGAACTAAAGAATTTCACCCCCGGTTTGACCGAAAAATACACGGTCAATCAGATTTTTGTATCCACAGCGTACCGGTTTTGAGCTATTGATAGACAATTAGTTTTAAGCTCGATTAATCGAGCCACTACGTTTTGGTACTTTTTATCTGAGCTTGATAAATCAAGCAACTACAACTTCTGAAAAGATGTTTTTCGGGTTTGATATGACCATTTACCTGTATTCATTCTCTTCAAAACTTTCTGTCTGCAATTCCGTAGTAAAATAAAAAGCGGATGGTTCCCACCTCAAGATCGGTATTTTTTACATCTTTTAACTATAATTAAATCAGGGAACTTTTGTTTCGTATTTTTGTATATCCTTTTAGAAAAGGGAGAAGGAAATTGCCCAGCCCAGATAGCGAGCTGAACCGAAACCGGCAAGTACCCGATTCGAAAATCATTGATTCGGATAAAGACCTTTTAGAAAGGGTGAAGGCAAACGATACCGGTGCGTTCTCTCTTCTGGTAGACCGGTACAAGGTGAAGCTGTTTAATTTGATCTACAGAATGTTGCAGAACCGGGAGGAGGCGGAGGATATATTGCAGGAGACTTTTTTGAGGGTATTTAAAGAGAAAGAGAGGTTCAACCCGACTTATTCCTTCTCCACGTGGATTTACACCATAGCCTTGAACCTCTGTCGGAACGAGCTGAAACGCAAGAAGAAATTTAGATTTTTCGATTTGGATTTGATCAAGGACGATCGGAAATATGCGGTGGAGAAGACATTCGGCTCGGGCAGTTTAAGTTCGGTTCTGGAGAAAGCCATTGCTTCCCTGCCGGAGAAATATCGAACGGCATTCCTGTTAAGAGAAGTGAACCAGCTCTCTTACGAGGAGATGTCCGAAAGCATGGGGGTTCCTTTGGGCACGGTGAAATCACGAGTAAATCGAGCCAGGCTTATGCTTCAGGGACAGCTATCCCCCACGATCAAGGAGCACTATGAATTGTCGAAAAGTTCGCCAATACCTTTATGGCTATTGTAAAAATGAGCTTACCCCGGCGGAATCGGAAAAGATAAAAGCTCATTTGGATGATTGTGCCGAATGTGCCAAGGAAATGGAAAAGGTGACGGTAGCAAGTACTTTACTGGAAAAGAGCTTGGAGGTTTTTGTCCCATCGCCGGATTTCAACGAAAAGCTTTTGGCGAAGATACGAAGCCTCCCCTTGGAAGTCAAGGAGAGGAAGACACAGACCTGGTGGCAGAAGCTTTTGCACGAGACTTTCCCCTCTATCCGCTTGAGATGGGCTGCAGCAGGTGCAGCCTCGGTAATAGTCTTAGCGTTGGTCGCTACCATGGTTACCCAAAAACGATTTTCCCTGGGACCCGAATCCATTGTTTCTGACAGCACTTTTGCGCAGAATCAAAATTTGGCAGGTTCCGCTAAAAAAGGGAATCGGTCTATCGAAGGAATATTCGAGCAAGCCGGGAAAATTTCCACCACCAAAGATAAATCCTTCGTTATCGAAAATCTCTCCACCGCTTCTCTGAACAAGGTGTTCGACTCCACCAACCGGGGAGAGGATGGGAGGATTATACCGGTGGATCTGAATAGAAGATTTATCATCGAGAGAAGCACTTATCAAGATTTAAGTCGGGGAAATCATTACGTTCTTCCGGTGGTATCGTCTCAACCTGCATCCAAGAAAACCGACTATTAAGAATTATTTCGAGTATACGAATTTGCATTTAAGGAGATTTACCCAAGTGATGAAAAGGAGAGAGAAGATGAAGATTGGATATCGGTTTTTGTGGTCAGGGATAACCCTGGGCATCCTCTTTCTAATCAGTCCCAGACAATGTTTTTCTCAACAGAAGGTTCTTACCTCCCTGGAGAATGATATCATCACTCTGGTGGAAAATATCAAGCCATCTTTAGTTACCATAGAGACAGAGAGTTCCATATCGGGCGGGGCAAGAAGGGAGGGATTACCTCCGACCTTTGTGGGGTCGGGGGTCATCTATACTGCGGATGGAAATATCATCACCACCGCCAGCGTAGTGAGGGGGATGAGAGAGTTCAAGATCACCCTGTCAAATCGGAAACCCCTGCCAGGTGTGTTGGTAGGAATGGATGAGGGCTCGAATTTAGCCGTTCTGAAGGTCGATGCGACCGGGCTCGTTCCCGCCAAGTTGGGCGATTCGGACAAAATAAAAGTTGGCTCATGGCTTACCGTGGTGGGCAATTCATACGGGCTTCCCAATGCGGTGGCTCTGGGGTTGGTCAACGGGGTGAGGGATGACGGATTCATCCAGATGAGTGCCAACGTCAGTCCGGGAAACAGCGGTGGACCGGTGCTGGATACCTATGGTAACGTGATCGGTTTGGTCTCGGCTAAAATGTCCGAGCCATCCTATATCAGCAGCATCCAGATTTACGAGAAAGCCATGAACAAGACCATCACCATCCCCTCCCGGGAGATTGAGATCCCGTCTTCGGGGGTGAGCCTGGCTTTGCCGGTCAACAAAATCAAAGCGATAGCGGACGAGATCATAAAACATGGGAACGTCAAGCGGGGTTATCTGGGAATATATCCGGTGGATCTGAATGACGAGCTGTCTGAAGAATACAACACAAAAACGGGAGTGCTGGTGAGCGAGGTGGTGACAGGGAGCCCGGCAGAAAAAGCGGGTTTGACCAACGGGGACGTGATACTGGAATTCGGCGGGACCAAGGTGAACAACTCAACTCATATTCGTCAGCTCATCGAGAGTAAAATGGCGGGAGATAAAGTGGAGCTGAAAGTTGTAAGGGACGGTACCAGAAAGGATTTGACTGCCGTATTGGGTGAGGCAAAACCGGTCTTCAGTTATTTTTGGAGCACCGATCAAGTCCCCCCGGCTCCTCAGATCGATTATCTGAAAACCGCCGATGCTTTCAAGAGAAGCCAAGAGGTATTACAACAAAGCGATGAGTCACTGGAGCAATTGAAAGTGGAAGTTAGAGCGTTACAAGATAAACTACAAAAGCTGAATCGAGAGATAGAAAAACTAAAGCAAGAGAAATCAAAACAATAAATTTTTCTTTTGGGAATCCATTTTTGCCCCCGGGGGTGAGGGAAGCCGAAAGAGAAGGATGGATTTATTTGTGTCGCTATTTTCTTGATAAATCCCGGTAAGTAAATATAGCAACATTCCGATCATCAGTCGATAGAGAAGTTAGCTGTTAATCCCGCCGTTAGTGGGAATCGAGTCCAGTCTTTCGAAAAATTTATATACCCTCTTGTATTTTCTTGACAAATCCGTACAAACATATATATTTTCGTTCCGATAGAAATAAATACACTCCCGAGTAACTCAGTCGGTAGAGTAGGTGGCTGTTAACCACCCTGTCGCTGGTTCGAGTCCAGCCTCGGGAGCTTAAGGAAGGCAAGGCACTCAAATCATTAGGTGGCTGTTAATCTCGCCGTTGGCGGGATTCGAGTCTGAGCCTGGGGAGCTTTTAATTCAAGGGAAAAGGAACAAGGAAAAAGGAAGATAGAAGTCATGCAGCCGAGTCTTTATGGCTCGGCTTTTTGTTTGGGATATTATTATTTGAAGAAAGGATATTGTAATAAAACTACGGTTGGTTTATTGATACCAGTCTGCGAGAATCATACTGTTGTATGATTATACCGGTCACGATGAATACCAGTCCCACAATGGTTGATAGTAATATCCTTTCTCCCACCACGAACCGGATAAGGACCAAAGACACAAAAGGGGAGAGGTAAATTAAATTACTCACCTGTGCAGTTGTTTTAGAAAGCTTCAAAGCTTTCAGCCAAAGGACGAAGGTGATTCCCATTTCGAACAAACCCACGTAAATTCCACCAGCAATCCCAACTAGAGGGGGTATGATTCTCATTCTGGAAGAGAGCACCATGGCAATGAATATGAATATAAATCCAAAAGAGAAATTCAAAAAGAGCTTGGTCACCTCATCCCTTTTGTCCCTGACGTTATAGATCCAAAATAAAGCCCAGATAACCGCGCTTCCCAGAGCCAGAATGACACCATAAGGGTTACTGAACTTAAACCCAAGAATATTTCCCCGGGTAGATATGATGAAAACACCTAAGTAGCTTATGATTAATGCCAAGATACTAACATATCCTATTCTTTGTTTAAGTAAGGGAATAGAAAATAGTGCCAGGGTGATGGACCAGGTGTAATTCAAAGGCTGTGCTTCTTGGGCAGGCAGTAAAGAGTAAGCTTTGAACAATACGATATAGTAAAGGAAGGGATTTAAAAAACCAAGCAGTGCAGAACGGAGATAATCTTTGGCGGAATGTCGGAAAAGATAATGTAGTTTGTTTTGAACAGATAATATAATGAAGAGAACCAAGAGCGAAACAAAGGATGCAAGAAACAGGAGTTGAAGATAATCCAAATATCTTAAGGAAATTTTGAAAGCAGAAGCAACCGTGGACCAAAGCATCACGGCGGTGATGGCATAAACGTAGGCTTGCTTTTGTTGTTCCATAACTCTTCAGATAATTCACCTTACCCCTTTATTCCATTTCCTTACTAAGAAGAGGGGGAATAAGGGGTGAGGTTAAAGGTGATGGCCAGACAGATTACCATATAATTAACTTCCCCATACGTTTGTCCTCCTCCAAAAGGGGAGAGGATGGTTATCGGGTATCAACAACTACACACCTCCTCTTCCTTCCAGGTTTCGTAACCTTCTTTAAAAAGGAAGATCACAATCACCAAACCCACTATAGGATCAGCCTGCCAGATTCCGAAAAGATAATTTAATCCCAATCCGATCAACAAAGCTACAGACAAAAACATACAAGCCAGAGTCTGCTTGGAGTCTGCCACCAGGCTCCGGCTGCCGATCTTTTTCCCGATTTTAAATTTGAAGTAAAATAAAACAGGCATAGTTATAAGGGAGACAGATGCAATTACTATTCCCAAAAGACTTGGATGATGGACCTCATGCACAATCAGTTTCTTGGCAGATTCGTACAGCACATACGCTCCAAGGATGAAAAAGGTGACCGCGATTATCCGGGCGGCTTTTTTCTCCAGGTCCTCCTCTTCTTCCTCAGACATCTTCCCATGCCGGCGGAATCTCCAGATCATAACGCTTCCGGAGAGGGATTCCACCAGACTGTCCAGACCAAATCCAATCAGGGCTATGCTGCCAGCCATAACCCCTGCGAATATCGACACCAAACACTCCGCAATATTGTAACCCACTGTTATATAGGATAGGATCAGGGCTTTTCTATGCAGATTTGATTCCATCTGGTCATTACCTCGATAGATACTGTCGCTGCATGAAGACGTTATATTACTTAGTTAACCGGAAACCGGGATGGCATTCGATCTTTTTGACAGAAAGCAGGTCTTTAAATTTCTGAGGGTTGCGCTTCTTTAATTTGACGCATAGCCAATCGAACTCACTTTTCAACTCGTCCGGAGTAACCGGAACTTTTGTGGTTCTGCATTTCAACCTGATTCTGCTCCGGTCGAAATTGTATCCCCGTTTGATTGACTCCTTCCGTACTTCGACCAAATATCCCGATATCGCCTTGAGCGGAAAGGGGTGAGCCTTGAACCGGCTTAACTCCGGATGGGATTTGTAACCTTTGGTTTTTCCCTGAAGGACCTTCTGGGCTAAGAGGGATTCCCGCCACAAAGCCACCAGCCCGATTGAGTCTAAATACTTGGGATGTATGCTCCAGAGTCTCATGAATTCAGTTTCCACAAATTGTAATTCAAAATCGCAGCAAAAGCAACCCATATCAGGTAGGGAAGAAGTAGTATACCGGCAGGTTTGGAGATTTTCATAAAACTGACGAATGTTACCAAAATTACCAACCATAGAATTATTATCTCAATGAATGCGGAAAAAGGACTATGCAATCCGAAGAATAAAATCGACCATAAAACATTCAGCCCAAGCTGAGCGATGAATATCAGTAAAGCCAGTTTAACGTTCTTATCCTGAAGTCCTTTTCTCCATATTAGATATGCGGAGATACCCATCAGAAGAAAAAGCGTCGTCCAGACCGGCCCAAATACCGAATTGGGAGGAGTAAATGATGGTTTCCTTATAGCAGCATACCAGGTGGGTATGGAAGGGGTGGTGAAAAGTGAACCGACAAATCCAGCCAACTGGCAGACACCAATACAGATTATTAGTTTTAGAATTTCAATTATATTCGTTCTCGACATTTGATTTCTCCTTCGACTCAATCTCAGCGACTTTGCAATTTGAAATGATCAGGATAAGAAAAGCGATGCAAACGTTGGAATGCCCTCATCCAACATTCTTTCCCACTCCTTTTCATGGTCTGATCATTATTAAAAGCATCTTGAATTTCTTGATTGCTTTTACCGCATGAGGTTGTTGCGCAGGCATTATAATCATCTCACCTTTACTCATAGGAAAAGGTTTCTGGGAGATGATGATCTCTGTTTCACCGTCAAGTATATAAACCAGGGCATCGAATGGGGCGGTGTGTTCGCTTAAATCCTGGTTTTGATCAAAGGCAAACAAGGTCACCGTTCCTGTGTTTTTGCGGACGATTTCTCTGCTCACCACCGAGCCTTTCTGATAATCGACCAGCTCCACCAGTTTTAAAACTTGAGCACCGAGATCTTCTGCATCGCTGTGTTTTTTATCGTGTTCCATGCCTCCTCCACTATAAGATATGCTTAAATAATAAGGAAGTGAGCTGCAAATTGGTGTTAGGAAGCGGCGGCATTCTTTCACCGAACCTGCAGTTCACTTCCATCGGATAATCTTTACTGCATCTCTGCTATAAGGTTGAATATCTCTATTCCTTGCCGCTGAAGGGGGGATATTTGTCGGTAAAGTAATATCCCCAGTAAGCATAAACCCGGATAGCCCATCGCTGGTAACCGACAACGAAATCGAACATCCCCTTGGGATATTTCCCGGTGAACAGAATTGCCCACCAGGCTATGAAGATAACCACACATGCAGCAATTCCGTAAACCGCCAAGCATATACCATGAGGAATTCCCACGTAAATACGCCCAAACAGGGTTTTGAGTATCAACTTGCCCCTGGAGAGTTTCTCTGGGTAATCGACCGAAAATTTAACCGGAGAATCAACCATAAGGGTTCCCTCCTCTTATGTTTTTATACCGCCGCCTTACCTAAACGATTTAATTTGCTTTTCGACCTATAAACATAATCTCAATTTCATCCAAGTCAAGCTTTCTTTTACCCCAGTTCCCGGCAGTTCCACCCCAGATATGTAATACTTCGAATCCAGCCAATCGGAACAGCATAGTCAATTCGGTTGCTATAAACCCTTTCTCTTTTAGCACTACACTTTTCTTACCTTTAGGTGTTTCGTATTCCATGGGGTGGGTTTTAACTATAGTCAAAGGATCGAATTCACCGCTTTTTACATCCTTTTGGGCGTAGTGTCTTATCATGGCACAGCCATTGAGTGCTGTCAGGATAAACTTTGCCTTGGGTTTGATAGAAGAGTTAATATTGCGGAGAATCTTATAATCATGCTCCCAGGGATCGTCTGTTAAACCCAATAGTCCAAAGGCACCCTCGCA
>JBDROD010000066.1:0-15439 GCA_043810415.1 Candidatus Zixiibacteriota bacterium
ATGGCTCTGGATGCTTCAGGTAACATATATGTGAGCGGATACAGCATGGATAGCGCTACTTCTGCGGATTATGCCACGGTCAAATACCGTCAGAACGGTGATACCGCGTGGGTGAGAAGATATAACGGACCTGCAAACGATTGGGATCAGGTATCCGCTATGGCTGTGGATAACCGGGGTAATGTGTACGTTACCGGATACAGTGCACAGAGCAGTATCCTTCCCTATAATCAGGATTATGCTACCATCAAATACGACTCATCCGGTAACGAGCTATGGGTGAAAAGATATAACGGCTCTGCCAATGGATACGATTATGCTTACGCCATAGCGGTAGACACATCCGGTAACGTCTACGTGACCGGGAAAGGTCAGGAGGCGGAAACCAATGCCGATTATACCACCATAAAATATCTTCCGAACGGTGACACTGCCTGGGTGAGAAGATACAACGGGTTAAACAACAGCTACGATGCAGCTTACGCCATAGTGGTGGATGGTTCCGGTTATGTATACGTTACAGGTTATGCAGACGAAGGGGGAAGTCAAGCTATCAATGCCACGACGGTAAAATATGCCCCGAATGGAAATGTGTCATGGGTGAGATCGTATAACAGCGGTTTTGATTATGGTAAAGACATTGCGGTGGACGATCTATATAATGTCTATGTGACCGGATACAGCGGGATGGGTGCATCTTATGATTACATTACCATGAAATATCGCTCCAATGGTGATACCGCCTGGATCAGAAGGTACAATGGACCAGCCAATGACTGGGATGAGGCTTCGAAGATAGCAGTGGATGATTTTGGCAACGTGTATGTGACGGGATTCAGCTTCGGAATAGAAACCTATAGGGATTATCTCACCATCAAATATGATTCCGTTGGAACCGAGCTTTGGACGGCAAGATACAACGGACCGGGAAATAACACGGACGAGTCGAGAGGATTGGCGGTTGATATTTCCGGCAACATTTACGTTACCGGATTCAGTTTGGGTGACGGGACAACTAATGATTACGCCACGGTGAAGTACAACCCGGCTGGGGATGAAATTTGGGTGGCAAGGTACAATGGATTTGGGGAGGGGACGGATGAAGCTTCAGGGGTGGTGGTGGATGATTCCGGCTATGTCTATGTAACCGGCTATAGCTGGGGGAATGGAACTGTAGGTGATTACACCACGATAAAATACGTGCAGGTTACACTCGGCGACGCCAACGGAGACGGAACCATAGATGTCGGAGACGTGGTTTATTTAATAAACTATTTGTATAAAAACGGTCCTCCTCCTATTCCCCAAGAAGCCGGAGATACCAATTGTGATGGCTTGGTGGATGTGGGAGACGTGGTATATTTGATCAATTACCTCTTCAAAGGAGGACCGCCACCAAGCTGCTAGTTTTAAATGATTGGTCTGCATTTTTCGTATTTTGAATGTTGGCTTATTTCGGATACTAGCACCTTAAGTCAACGAAATTCCGGGATCAGGCAGGATTGCGAACTTTCAGGAGGATCTGGAACTAAGCAAAAAGGTCGAAAATCGTCCTCTATTCCACTGATTGAAGGAGCCCACAAAACGCTTATGAATCTTCTATTCGATAGACGAGAGTTCATAACCACTTGTGCCGGTGTGTTACTCTTACCTAGAGCATTGTTTGCCCTTGGAACTGAGTCTCAGGATCGCGATCTGCATAAGATTCTCCAGGAACTACCCCAGTCCAGACCTCATATCGATCGGATGCAGGCATTTTGCGAACAATATTCAGCCATTTTCCCCGTACCTCTCATCTGGCCCGCCAAGATGCAAGCAATAGAATCGGGATATAATCCGAACGCTATTTCCAATTCCTTTGCCGTGGGGAGTGCACAATTCATGCACTCGACAGCCCGTGAACTGGGAGCACGTCTTCCTAATGTCGAGGAATTTAGACAGCAGGACGACGTCCTTGCCATGCGAAAAGAGTACCAGGTAAATATGGACGAGGCTGTTGAAGCGTTCAAAAAGGGGGATGACCAATTGGCTGGTCGTCTCAGGGAAGAAGCACAAACCTTCTGGGAGAAGTACGAGAAAAGCCACCAGACCACGATGGCGGATTTCAAGCAGCGGATGTTTGCCCTCAGCATCGAGGATCGCAGGGTATTCGACTCTCGGTTTGACCCTGCGACATCCGACGACATGATCGTGCACTACATGGCCATCCTTGCCCGTACCATCAAGAAAGAACTGGACTTAGTCGATGATCCCTACATCCTGTTGCTCGCAGCCGTTGCCTATAACGCGGGTCCGGGAAACGTCAAGCGGAGCGCAGGCATCCCTGTAGTGGCGCAGAATGTGGGATATGCCAACAAAATCATGGTTTTTCAGAAAGTGAAATTCTAAAGCAGCTGACAATTTGTTAATCGGATGACTCCTCAGGTCACATCGTTTTTAGGTGGCAATGCTTAGACTCACTCTGCGAACCAGCTGATCGATGTCGGGGATGTGGTCTTCCTTATCAACTATCTTTTCAAGGGCGGACCAACCCCAATCCCTCTCCTTGCCGGCGATTGCAACTGCGATGGAAATGTTGATGTAGGCGACGTGGTTTATCTGATCAATTACCTCTTCAAAGGCGGACCACCACCGAGTTGTTAGTTCTCGATTATCATATTGTTTTATTAACAAATGAAAAGCCCCAGATTTCAAAATCCGGGGTTTTCTTTTCCCTGGAACCTTACACATCGTGAAATCGTTATTGGTTTTCGGTTTAAGACAAAAGACTAAATCAATTTTCGAAACAGATACGTAGCCCACTTGTAGTGAGCATAGCGAATCTAAACCCCAAACCGATGTACGATAATCCGATTCAAGCAAGGAGTTTCACATTACAGAACATCCCCAAAACAAACGGTTATACTGGCTCCATAGATTCGGATTCCAAGGTCTTCAAGGAGAGATGCTCTTTCTTCAGATAGTAAAGTCCGAGCAGGGTTACCGGCAGGTATTGACTGGCGTGGAGAACTATGGCAAAGGGGAGGGCGATATTTTTGTCGTAACCAAATGGAGCTAAAGATATAATGCAGAAGTAATGGAATGTTCCCACAAAACCGGGGGAGGATGGTAACATCACCCCCAAAGAGACTATGACCAAAAGGATAAATGAGGCTTGAATGGGAGGGTGGAGATCAAAAGCCAGGAATATGAAATAGTTGCTGATTCCCACCACCAGCCAGATCAGAATGGACCAGCCCAAGATCAAAAGCAGGCTGGGGATATGTCTGAATACCTTCAGACCGCTTATGAATTTTTCCAGTATATCATTTGCCCGAAGAGAGAGTTTTTTGGGCAATAGCCGGAAAATGAAATTGAATACCTTGAGGGTGGGCTCAGTTTTAATTTCAAGAAGAACAAGAAAGCCAAGAAGAGCAAGATTCATAAGCAGGAAGATGTTGCTGGATTTTTTCACCCAATCCGGAAAATGGGAAAAAAGCAAAGATAACCAAAGGATAAATAGAAGGGAAAAACCGTCAAAGACCCGCTCCACCACGATTGTGGCAAAAGTGGCGCTTTTGGAGATGTTCTCCTTGGTACCTAGGGAATATGCCCGGACTATCTCCCCCAACCGGGCGGGGAGGACATTGTTGGCCATAAAGCCGATCATCACCGAGTGGAAAAGCCTGCTTTGTCCCACTTTTTTGATCGGGTTGACCATGAACTTCCACCGGTACCCCCGCATCCACATGCTTAATATGACCAAGATGACGTTCGGTATGATATACCAGTAGTTAGCCCCTTTCAATGCCATCCACAGCTCGGTGTAATCCACCTTGCGAAATGCCAGGTACAAAAACACCAGGCTGATTAATATTCCAATGAAGAGCTTCTTTTTCATACTATCTTACACCTGAGTATACTCACTTTACTTTTACTTTCTATTTCCGGTTTTGATCGCCATCTCCATCAGCTCCAGCGTTTTTTCCGCTGTTGTATCCCAGCTGAATTCCTTTGCCCAAGCCAGTCCGCCTTGAGTCAACCTTTCCCGCAATTCCCCATCCGATAATATCTTTACCAAACACTCGGAGAGTTTTGTCACATCTCCGTATTCATACAAAAGTCCGGTCCTCCCCGGCACTACCGAATCTTTCAAACCGGGGACGTTGCTGGCTACCACCGGCGTTCCGCAAGCATTGGCTTCGATATTGGTCAAACCCCATCCCTCCTTCAAAGAGGGGTAAACTGCCACCCAGG
Organism: Candidatus Zixiibacteriota bacterium; assembly: GCA_043810415.1. Lineage (GTDB taxonomy): Bacteria > Zixibacteria > MSB-5A5 > MSB-5A5 > SM1-73 > CAIVRH01. Next base: position 4,237 of record JBDROD010000066.1, read on the forward strand.
CTTGCTGCAGTCTTTTGATCTTCTCCTCTTCGTCCACGAAACCGGTGAACTCCACCTTTCCGTCCAATGACAACCTCCGACTTAATCCGATGAGGTCCTCTTTGTTATCGCCCTCTCCCACCACCATCAGTCGGGCTTCGGGAATGCTTTTTAAAGTTAAAGCAAAAGCTTTCAGCAGATGATCTACGCTTTTGTATTTTTTTAGCCTTCCTAAGTAAATCACCGTGGGAGAAGGATATTTTAGGATGGAAGCAGAAAAGCGGTAATGGTTCTGATCGATACCGCAGTGTACCACGTGGATATTTTCCGGGGAGAGGCCTCGTTTGACCAAATCCTCCTTGGTGCTTTCGGAGATGACCATGGTCTGAAATCCTTTATACAACCAGCTAATCGGTTTTTCGGAGAGATAAATATAAAGACCCAAAACAAAGTTGATCTCCTTGAAGACCGAATCCGAAAAAAGATGAGGGATTACCACCAGAAGGGGGAGCTTATGGTAAAGGGGGGTATAAAAGGGGATCTTGTTTATATCCTCGACGACGATATCCCAATTTCCTTCGCGCAGAAGCGATTTGAGGGCAAAGGGAGCTACGAAATTGAAGTTGAAGCGCGACCCCCGCCTTACGATTTTTATCCCCTCCACCTCTTCTGTGGGTATGCTGCCGGGATAACCACTGCACAAAAGGGTGACATTGTGCCCCTGACGAGCGATCCTCTTGAGAATCTCCTGGAGATGTACTTCTGCGCCACCTGCCTGCGGATTGGAGATATCTTCCCAGTTTAAGGCTAATATATTCAACCGATCTTTAACCGCGAAAAAGCGGATTTTATTAGGTTATTAGGGCTGTTCCATAAACTTAAAGTCGGGCGATTTGATCTGATTCAATAAAGCCGTAGCTTGAACGTCATCCGGATTGTTCGCCACCCAGTTCTCCATCACCCGGGCTAATCCCTCCCGGTCTCTCTGAGCGTAGTAAATGCTGACCACCGCCTCATAAGCTGGCCGAAAACTTTTGTTTATGGAAAGTATCTTGTTCATCGCTTCTATGGCATTTTGGGTTTTTCCCAGCTGCCTATAGGTGTAGCCCAGATTAAAATAGAGTTTCTCCAAAAAATCGTCTTCCATCAAACCTTTTGACTTTTGGAATATCTCTTCGGCTCTTTTTAACACGCTTAGAATCTGATCGCCGCTTTGGTCCTGTTCTGCATAAAGCTGAAGCAGATAGGCATAGGGACGCCAATCATAAGGCAAAAGGTCAGACACCTTCTGGGCTACCTGTACGGCCTCGGGGTATTCCTTGGCTCTTCTCAAGGTATCCGCCAGGCTTAAAAAGCAGGAGGTATAATTGGCCAGAAGCCGTATGTCGTTCTCATCCTTATGGACTTTGGGATCGTTCACCCCCCGGAATTTGAACACATGAAACAGCTTGTCCCGCATGATATCCGGTTCTACCATCAGCTTTCCTTCCTGCTTGGTCACCCGGTAAGCCATTCCCTCCATCCTGAGGTGATCGTCGATCGGTTTCCCTTGGTACAACCGATTATCACTAGCTACGGTTACCGCAAAATAAATGGGATATTTCCACTGGTTGGTCCCCATGATATCGTCGATCAGTTGGTCCTGTATTCTCAAAACTTTGCCGTCCTCGGTCCGCAGATATCCGATGCGATCGATCTCGTTGTCACTGAAACTTATGGGGACGCCCCATTGATTTTTCATCTGTTTTATGTACCATTTGGTGTTGATCAGGCTGAGATTCACCACCCTCACGTCCTGCCGGATCTTCGCCACATTCTGCAAGAACCATAAGGGGAAAGTATCGTTATCCCCGTTGGTGAAAAGAATGGCATCCTTGTCGCAGGAATTCAGCAGATTGTAAGCATAATCGTAGGGGAGATAGTTACCATGCCGGTTGTTATGGGAGTTAAATCCCCGCTCCAAAGGCATGATGGGAAGCGCCAGGATGATCAAGGATAGTCCTCCCACCAGGGATTTGGCCAAGAGAGGCTTGACTTTTTCCAGCCAGCTGCCCAAACCAGAGATCAAAGCTGTAATACCCAATCCCATGATAAGACCAAAGAACATGAATCCCGGCGTCCAGAAATAATCCCGGTCTCTTACCTCTATCGATATGATCTCACCGGTGAACTTATCCGGTTTGGTCCCATCGGCAAAGTTCATATACAAAACCAAACCGATGGTACAAGCTAAAAGAAGAAAGAGGAGCACCACCCCTTCGTTTTTTCGCCTGCGTATCTGTTCCCATATCCCTAAAAAGCCCAAGAATATGGGAATAAACCAGAGCTTTTTGCTCATGAATTGTTCCCGGAAGAAACCCCAGAATCCCATCCTTTCCTTGGCGCCGAATTGATTCTCCCAGGTTGCCCGGCGGTAAAACATACGGGAGATCATGCTCTCCTGACCGTACTGCTTACGTTCCAAAAAGGCTTTGACACTGGACCAATCGGAGGGATTGTTTTCATCGATAGCTGGCTCTAAAGAGGAACGGATGGGGATATAAAGCAGGGTGGAATACCCGATTATGGCAGCTATAACAATGGAAAAGATCAGTGGCCAGGAACGTTTTGGGCTGGAGATACCCAACATCAAGAGGGAAAAGGCGCACCAGATGCCAATAGCTACCAGAAACGGCTCCACGCTTTGCATCACCATGAAGAGAACTATGCTGGTTACCCAGAAGCGCCAGTCCCATAGTTTCTCTTTGTCCACCAGAATCACCAACAGGAAAACGGCGGGCATCACAATGAACGTGGTCAGATGAATTCCCAGCGCCAAGAACCCCAGATAACTGATCAAGATTAAAAGTTTGGTTCCTTTGGGAGTGGCTTTCCTGTCCATCCATAGAAGACCTAAATATGAGACCAGAAGCATCAAAAACATTGCCACACCATAAACTTCCGCTTCAATCGCATTGGACCAGAAGGTGGTGGAGAAAGCTATGAAGAGACTGCCGGTGACTCCCCCCACATATTTGCCTATCTTCATCCAAAAGGTAGGTTCGTTTTTCTCCCAATAGCTGATTAACTTGATTATCAAAAGAAAACTTAATCCGACAGACAAAGAGGAGGAAAGAACGGAAATGAAGTTAACTCTTGCGGCTATTTCTCCATACAAAGGCAAAAGAGTGAAAATTCGACCGATCAGAACGAAAAGAGGCGTGCCGGGAGGATGGGCGATACCCAAGATATAGGAACAGGCGATGAATTCCCCGCAATCCCAGAACGAGGCAGTGGGAGCCATAGTTCTAAGATAAACGATGAAACTCACCAGGAACACAAACACGGAAAGATATATGGTTGGCTTGTCTTGTTTTTCATACCACCTTCTGAATCTTTCAGTCACCGAGTTCCTCCTTCAGTTGAGAACTTAAAAAAATCCAAGATCCAAACTTGTGATGATAAGTCTTAATCCAGTTGATTTATACAACTCAAGGAATATATTGGATTATTCTTTGATGTCAACATGCATTTTGGGTTGTCTTACCTGGGTAGTTCAATCCTCTTTTTGTTTTTCTTGCTTCTTCTTCTCCAACTCTTTAAGTATGGAATCCAAGACCGCATTTATAAAATTCTTGGAGTCCTTATCGCCGTATTTTTTCGCCAGCTCGATAGCCTCATCTATGCTGATCGCCGGCGGGATATCGTCAAAGTACAGGATTTCGCAGATCCCCAGGCGCAGGATATTCTTTTCGATGACGGCGATCCTGGAGAAATCCCAGGATTTGACGCTATCTTTTATCATACGGTCTATCTCTTTAACATTTTGAACGACTTTGAAAAACAAGCTTTCCGAAAATCTCCGGGCATCCGGCTTGATCTCGCTGGGAAGAATGATATCGTTTGAAACCTGCTCTGCCTCCGTTCCGGAGATATCGAAGGCATAAAGGGCTTTCAAAGTCAGTTCGCGGGCTTTTCTTCTGGCAGACATAAGGAAATTTAAAATTCAAAGTTAATAATTCAAAATTACACCTAACCCCTAAAACTCAATTCTCATTTCTCGTTACTCCACACTGCTCAAATCTGTTCGAACAGTTTCACCATCTCAATGGCGGAAAGTGCCGCATCCCAGCCTTTGTTGCCGGCTTTGGTTCCAGCTCTTTCGATAGCCTGTTCCAGATTGTCCGCAGTGATTATGCCGAAGATGGTGGGGATGCCGGTCTTCAGCGATATCTTGGCAACACCCTTGGATACCTCCCCGGCGATATAATCGAAGTGCGGGGTTTGTCCGCGAATCACCGTTCCCAGGCAGATCACCGCATCGAATTTCTCGCTTTTTGCCATCTTATAGGCAGCGTATGGAATCTCAAACGATCCGGGCACCCAAACGACGGTGATCTTCCCGTCTTCTGCTCCGTGCCGCTCAAGACAATCTAAAGCTCCGTCCAAAAGCTTTTGGGTGATGAACTCATTGAACCGGCTGATGGCGATCCCAAATGTTTTTCCTTTGGCATCCAGTGTCCCCTTGATCTCTTTGTACATATTAACTCCTTTCTTTTTTCTTTCGAGGATTCTCCGTTGATTAACTCACTTCACTTCTTTTTGCATGGCAACAGGAAAATTCAATCCAATCTTGAATGTATTTACTTCAAAAGGTGGCCCAGTTTGTCCCTCTTGGTTTCCAGGTATTTAAGATTTTCCGGCGTATGAGCCATTTCGGTAGATATCCTTTCTGTCACCTTCAGTCCATAACCCTCCAGTCCCACGATCTTTTTGGGATTGTTGGTGATCAGCCGGATGGTGGAGAGACCCAAATCCACCAGAATCTGGGCGCCGATGCCGTAATCACGTAAATCCGGAGCAAAGCCCAGTTCGATATTGGCCTGAACCGTATCCAGTCCGAGATCTTGCAGCTGATACGCCAGGATTTTGTTGGACAAACCGATCCCCCGGCCCTCCTGCCGCATGTATAGAAATACCCCCTGACCTTCCTTTTCGATCATGGACAGTGCATGGGAAAGCTGATCGCCGCAATCGCAACGACTGGAGCCAAACACGTCACCGGTGAGACACTGCGAGTGCACCCGTACCAGGACGTTCTCCTTCTCCTTGACCTCACCTTTTTCCAATGCCAGATGATGATGCTCATCGAACATGCTCTTGTAAAGATGAAGCTTGAATTGTCCGTATCTGGTGGGAAAATCGACCGACACTATTCTTTTAATCAGCTTCTCTTTTTTCCGTCGATATTCTATTAAATCCTTTACGGTGATGATCTTTAAGTTAAACTTTTTCGCCAACTCCTTCAGCTGGGGGAGTCGGGCCATACGTCCGTCCTCATCCATCACCTCGCATAAAACCCCCGCCGGATAAAGCCCGGCCAGTTTGGCCAAATCCACCGATGCTTCGGTGTGCCCGGCACGGAACAGAACGCCACCGTCCTGAGCCTGAATGGGGAAGATGTGACCGGGTCGGGCCAGATCCTCCGAGGTGGTTTTACGGTCGATCAAGGTTTTTATGGTCTGTGCCCGGTCGTGTGCCGAGATGCCGGTGGTGGTGTCGTGAATAGCATCCACCGAAACGGTGAAACGGGTGCCCATTTTGGCGGTGTTGACCTTGACCATAGGGGAGAGGTCCAGCTCCTCAATCCGTTTATTATTCAAGGAAACGCAGATGAGTCCCCGGGCGTGCTTGGACAGAAAATTTATCGCCTCCGGTGTGACTTTTTCCGCTGCCAGGATCATATCCCCTTCGTTTTCCCGCTCGGCGTCATCCACCACGATCATTATCTTGCCCTGTTTTAATTCATCTATAGCCTCTTCTATGGTATTCAAATCCGTCATGCTTACTTTCTCCTTTCTCCATGTTCCTTAATGCAGGAGCTATCCTTGCAACACAGGGTGAAGGCAGGTACCTCTGCCTGACTGTTTCAGCGGGGCTGGGAGCCTTGCCTACAGACGTTCTCTAGATGTGTAGCTCTTGTAAATTTTACTCCAGCCAAAAATCTACCATCCTTTCTCTTTCAACCACTCAACGGTGATCTTGGACTTCTCCTTTTTAGTGGTCAGGATCTTCTCGACATATTTCCCGATCAAATCTGTTTCTATGTTGACCATATCATCAACTTTTTTCTCTCCCAGGGTTGTGTTTTTCGTGGTAAACGGAATAACCGAAACCGTAAAAGAATCGGATTTGACCTGTACGACGGTCAAGCTGATCCCATCCACCGCTACCGAACCTTTCTCCACAAAGTGAGCATGATATTCTTGCGGGAACTCAAATTCGAATACGGAACTCGGATCTTTTGGGGTAATGGATTTTATTCTGCCTACGAAATCCACGTGACCGGTGACCAAATGTCCTCCCAAGCGATCGGAGAGACGGAGTGCTCTTTCCAGATTCACCGAATCTCCGGCTTTCAGTCGACCCAGGGTAGTTCGCTTCAAAGTCTCCTCCACTGCTTCGACCGTGAAACAATTGTCTTTTGACTCTATGACCGTCTGGCAGGCGCCGTTTATATTTATACTGTCACCGGTCTTCATATCAGTGGAGGTCAAAGGCGCTTTTATCCGAAGCAAAAGATTATTCCCACGGGAGTTAATTCGATCCACTCTTCCTATCTCCTCTATTATACCGGTAAACATAATTTTCTCCGCCTTGCTAATAATACCCATCTCTCCACGATAGGGGAGAAGTCAAAAAGCAGGATAACCGGAAACCAATAGACTTTTACCTGATTTTCTCCAAACACAATTTTTCAAAACAATGGCTTCCGACATTTTATTTATTCCCAAATCTCCAAAAAGTTCTTCTCTGCCAGAAATATCTGGAGTAATCTCATATAGGATTTTATCCCCCAATTTCTGTTTTAGAAATGAGGACAAAAAAACACTCCCTCCTTCTACCAAAAGACTGGCGATCCCTTCTTTCACGCATCTTTTCAAGAATGGCAAAAGAGCAAGTTCTCCATTCTTCTTTTTCCCTATTTTCCAAACCTTAAATTCCTTGTTGTTTTCGTAAAATTCTTTCTGATTAGTCACAGGTGCGAGAATAATGTTACGTTGTCCAGTCGACTTCAACCTCTTCAAGCAATATGAAATCTCATTCCAAGTGCCGGTCAAGATAATTTGGTTATTAGTAAAACCAAATTTCCTCTCCCCTCTGGGGAGAGGATTAAGGTGAGGGGAATCAACTATACTGACGTCCCATAAGATAGCATCTGTATATACTGCTGCAGCGGGAGTATTTACTAAAGATACCATCCCATTCAATGTCCCTGCTATTCGCAAGATCACAAAAGGTATCTTAGTGGTGATATACTTGAAGTAAGCTTCATTCAGTTTTTTAGCTTGCTCTTCCATAGTCCCCACATTTACCTCAATTCCGGCTTTCCTTAATTTTCTTACTCCTTTGCCGTTTACCAATGGATTCGGATCAATGGTAGAGCAGACTACTCTCTTTATTTTACTATAGATTATTAAATCGGTGCAGGGAGGGGTTTTACCGTAATGACAGCATGGCTCCAGGTTTACGTATAATGTAGCTCCTTTAGCCTGGTCTCCATAAGCTTTAAGCGTTACTACCTCTGCATGAGGAGCACCAAACTTTCTATGGAATCCCGTGGTGAGTATTTTATTACCCTTAACCACCAAAGCACCTACCATAGGATTGGGAGAGGTGGATCCTCTGCCTTTTTCTGCCAAGACGTGAGTCATGTGAATGTACTTTTCGTCTTTCATAGATTGATGAAACCTCACCCCCTATCTCCCCCTCTCCATAATGTGGATAGGGGGACTATAAGGGGGAGAGGTAAAAAATACCCCGGATTTTACTCTGGGGTGAGATATATCTTCACAAATCGAGCTTTACAGCTCGCTGGAATCTATTACCTTCTTTCTTCCGGACTTTGATCCCGCCTCTTGCAGGATGAACCGTCGGCACTGGAATCACACCAGTTCGACCCCGCCAATGGCGGGATGCGTGGGCTGTACCACCGATCGAGGAATTTCACCTCACCCCGAAGGCTTCAATAATATACGAAACTTAAATTTAAAGTCAATAGAAAAAGTGAAAAACCAATACGAATAATAAACGATTAGAGATGGATGCATATGGAATGAAAAACGAAAGAAAATTGAAGATGCAATTTTCTATTTTTTCATTATATTTAGCTGCGAGATTCTATTCTTGAAGTACGTTTTACTAGTTTGATAGTTAATCTCCGGCTGATGTAACTTAGGTAAAGGTTGGCGTATCAGGTATTGTTGATTAAATTTTTTCGGAAATGATCAGAGGCCATTTCACTCCAAGTTATTATTGGAGAATAATGAGGTAACCATGGAATTCGGTAACGTATATGAAGATGCCAAGCGTGCGGAAGCCTATGCCAAATTGGAATTTCCGGGCACATACTATCTGGCATATCGAGATTTACCCGAGATCATCTCTAAATACGTCAAAGGAAAAAAGGCAATAGATTTCGGCTGCGGCACCGGTCGCTCCACCAGATTTCTGCAAAAAATCGGATTCGATGCTGTCGGGGTTGACATCTCCGAGGATATGATTAGAAAGGCAAGAGAAATTGATCCAATTGGTGACTACCGTCTCATCCAGGACGGTGACTTCAGCCGGTTTGAAAAGGGTGCTTACGATCTGATTTTGTCCGCATTTACCTTTGACAACATCCCTATGATGGAGAGAAAGGTTGATCTGTTCAGGACGCTGGGAGAAATGCTAAATAAAAACGGCAAAATCGTGAACTTAGTTTCATCTCCTGATATTTATGTAAATGAATGGGCGTCATTTTCCACCAAGGACTTTCCGGAAAACAAACAAGCCAAATGTGGGGATAAAGTGAAAATAATAATGACGGACGTGGATGATAGAAGACCGGTGGAGGATATCGTCTGGCCCGATGAAGATTACCGGAAGACTTATAAGCAAGCCGGTTTGACGCTGATTCAAACATACAGCCCCTTGGCACGAGAAGATGAACCGTATAAGTGGGTCAGCGAAACCAAGATCGCACCCTGGGTGATTTATGTTCTGAGCAAATCGTAAGTTCACAACTTCGAGCCGTGGGAGTTATTTTATGGATTTCGTCGGGAGCTTTTTCCTGACACAAAATGAATCATAAAAGGTGGTACTACTAATTATTAGGTATTTAGAATATTGGTGTTTTATGTCAATCTGCAGAGAGAAAATCGATGACTGAAAAGAATAACATAGAGATCGTTACTCTCGGTGGTGGGTGCTTCTGGTGTTTGGAGGCAGTATTTGAGCAGCTGCAGGGGGTGATCTCCGTGAAATCCGGTTATGCCGGTGGGAGGATGGAAAATCCGTCTTACGGGCAAGTCTGTTCCGGAACGACAGGTCATACCGAAGTAGTTCAAATCTCCTTTGACTCTACTAAGATAACCTATCGCGAGTTACTGGAAATATTCTTCACCATCCACGATCCGACCACGCTCAACCGCCAGGGTGCCGATGTAGGAACCCAATACCGGTCAGTGATCTTCTATCGTAATCCGGAGCAGCAAAAAGTTGCACTAGATATAATCAGGGAGTTGGATGCTTCCGGCATATGGGAGAAACCGGTTGTAACGGCAGTTGAAAAATCCCACAACTTCTATCCGGCAGAGGAGTATCACCAAGGGTATTACCGGCACAACAGCATACAGCCATACTGCCAGGCGGTGATTTCACCCAAGCTGGCCAAGCTAAGACAGAAATTTCTCACAAAACTTAAAAGCGTTCAGCAATAAGAGAGGAATAGAGATAAACATCAATAATCCTAAGGTTGCAATATGAAAAAAATTCTAAAAGAAAAGAAAGGTGAGCATCCGTGGGGCGATACCGGACAGCTGATACTCTTTGTCTTGTTTCTGCTGGTATGGGTGGCAGATTCGTTTTTCCTGCATTTATCGACCTTCCTGTCGGATCAATTACCTTTATATTTTCGGTTGGGTTTTTTAGCTCTCTTGCTTATCATTGCGGTATTGCTTTTCAGATCAGCTCACTTTGTAACCAGTGAAGACCAGCGACCCAGTAGGGTGGTGGAGAACGGAGCTTTTCGATACGTCAGGCATCCCTTATATTTAGCCAGTATCCTGGTGTATCTCGGTCTGGCAGTATCTACCGCATCGTTTTTCTCCCTGGCAGTATTTATCGGGATATTTATTTTCTACAATTTCATATCAACTTATGAGGAGAAACTGTTGGAGATAAAGTTCGGAGAAAAGTACATTAAGTATAAACAAAAAACAGGAAAGTGGGTGCCGAGAATTAATAGAGTGCGTTAAGTAGTAATCGGAAACATGGCACTTCTGACACTAAAATGAACTCTTGCCCGAAGAATTTCTTAAAATCATTGAAGAGTTCAACACTAAATTCAAAATCGATTTTTCAACGTGATTATGTTCATCGTTGCCTCGATCAGCTTCAAGAAGATCATCGAATGAGCGGTAGAACGGACACTCTTGTCTGTTTTGCTGATGTGAGACAAGAACGTTTGACCCACCCAAAATAGAAAACAGACGATGATTAGGTGATAATATTCGATATTCATATATTCAAGGGTACCAATAAAAATATCTGATCGTATTGGAGCGTAGCGGGAAAATATAGTGGCTTAGGGAGATTTTAGAATTAAGACAAGATTCACTGCAGGAATAAAAACTCGGAGGGATGTTCTTTGAAATAACTTTCCCCTTTTTTTTCAAACTTCCGATATAAGTCCAGGTTCGATTTGTTATATTCCGTATTCCACAGGAAATAACAAGCCCCATCCTTATCAACAAGAAAGATTATCCACTTGCCGTTGCCGGGAATTCGGATTTTATCAGGAATTTCTGGATATATCTCTGCTATATACATTGAATCCCCGTTTTCATCCAATCTCTCAAACCTCGTTTGATAATGTTGAGTGGCCTCGTTGAAAATAATAATCGTGGAATCGGGATAATGGCCTTTCAGCACACTGTCAACTCTCACCAAACACGAATTCAGTAAGGTGTTATAGCAAAAGATCCATCCACTGTCGCCAGGAACGTTTTCGGTTTTTATGACGCTGGTAGTACAAGTGAGTATCTCGCCGAATATAACCAAATCCGCCCTAAAATATCTGTTACCATGCGATTCTTCGGTAATTAACTCTGCAGAAAATACGCTTGAGTTGAATATACAGAATAATAGGAACACCCCCCTTATCGTTTTTGCTGAAAATGCGTTCATATGATTATCCGGA
>JBDROD010000067.1:0-2048 GCA_043810415.1 Candidatus Zixiibacteriota bacterium
GATTTCAGCCAGATAGAGACCGATGCTGCCCAGATAGATGTCAATTCCACCATCGCCCTTTTCTATCCGGAAAGAAGGCCGTTCTTCCAGGAGGGGAGTGACATATTCCGCACCCTGTTCAACTCATTTTACACCCGCACCATCAATGATCCCCGGTTTGCAGTCAAACTCACCGGTAGAAGTGGACGAACATCGGTCGGGTTTCTGTCGGCTTTGGACAATAATACCCCTTATATGATCCCGCTGGAGGAGCGGAGCGTGCTTTTGAATTCGGGGAAAAGCACCGCCAATATCCTGAGAGCTTCCCGCACCTTCGGGGATAACTCCATGCTCGGATTCATAATCCACGATCGCCGGCTGGATGGAGGCGGATCCGGTACTATAGCTGCCCTGGACGGCAATATCCGGCTCTCGAAAAACTATAGCATAGTCGGACAGTTCATTGCCAGCCATACCACCGAGCCGCAGGATACTTTGCTGACTTCAGGATTAGAAGAGATACAATTCGATAAAGGAAAACATACAGCGGTTTTTGACGGCGAGTCATTCTATGGAAGCGCGTTCATCACCCAATTTAGGCGCGACGCTCGCAGCTGGAACTTCTTTGTCGATTACAATCAGGTCAGCCCCTCCTACCGAACGGAGATCGGATTTGACCCGGTGATGGATTACCGGAATCTTACCATATACCACAGTTACAACATCTATCCCCAGAACAGCATTTTTGAGAGATTAACACCCCAAGCCTATGCATACAGAAAGTGGAGTTTTGATAGTGTGAAGAAGATCGAAGAGAATGCCTTGGGTATTGAGTGTCAACTTAAGATAGCTCAGACCCATTTAGATGTTATTTTTGACCAGACTAATGAATTCTGGGGAGGGGTCCAGTTTGATCATCTCTGGGCGGTGAATACCGACTTGAGCGGATGGATCAGCGACCGGTTGGGATGTGATTTCGAGTTCAGCCAAGGAGTGGGAATCGCCCGTTATCTGTTAGTCAAGGGCAACGTAACATCCTTTAATGCTTCGCTCTATCTCAAACCGGTGGACCGGCTTACCATCGAGCCCAATTTCAGCTATTCCAAAAGCACTCAGGTTGGAACCGGAGAGGAACTCTACCGGGGTTACATCACCCGAACTAGAATTAAGTTCCAGGCCAATCGGGAATTATCGTTTCGACTGGTCGTGCAGTATGACGAATTCGACAAGACCTGGGAGGTGGATCCGCTTCTCACCTTTCGGGTCAGCTCATTCTCGGTTCTCTATGTCGGCTCTACCTATAATTATGCTAACCTGATTTTAGATCCGGATATTCAATCACACTGGAAAATGACCTCGCGCCAGTTTTTTGTGAAGCTGCAGTATCTGTTTCAGACCTAACCGGCGCATACATAGACGGATTTCATCATCCGCCGGATAAAAGAGATTGAATTGTCTTTCCGCCGTTGGTGGGCACAGAATTTTCCCCATGCAGGGTGAAATCGGATTATAGATTTCATCCTGCTTTTTATTGTGCAAAGGTTATCGGGGTGCTGTGGATAAGTGCTTCCCTATGGATTTCTACTCAGCAGAAGCATGGGTAATAAACGGAGAGACTTCGGTCCACTGTCTTTTTTTCCAATAGCCCTGTTCCCAGAGATCGTATAGTTCGTCTTTAAGCTCCGAAGCCGGACTTTTGTCATCGACGCGGGAAGACTCCACTAGGCTGCGCAATCTTTCCGGCTCGATATTGTGATCATCCAGATCATTCCAAATCATACTCATATCCCACCTCCAAAAACTTTCATGTTTTTCATGGTATTATGTTTATGTCCCATTACCGGGGAATTCATCTCTCACCAAACCGGGTCAATTGAGCACACATGTTCCTAACCTTTAAACATTCATCTCCTAAAATCAATCTATACCCTTTCTTCTTTCCCAGTTGGTTACATTATCATATACCCATAGAAATAAGAGAAGTTTCGAAATAATTAAGCTTTTTCTGCGGACACGTCGGGTCATCCTGGTTTTCCAGGCAGAATTTCAGAGACACAAAGCGCTGACCT
>JBDROD010000068.1:0-5311 GCA_043810415.1 Candidatus Zixiibacteriota bacterium
AATAGGCGTTGGGAATTTTTACTCCTCTCAGTTGTGTATCTCCAATAACCATTATTAACAATCCTCTATATTTTATACAATTCTTTGCGTTTCCGAGAAAGATACTCATGTCTTTATAGTACTCTATTAAGCTCTTCCTCACTCCTGATTCAACTATAGAATCGACTATGGGCTGTTCCGGTCTATATATGTTGAAGCTCCTGTGGCTCTTCTTTCGTAAAGGGGTTCCAATAAAACTTTTTCTAAATTGTCTATATTCCTGCTGCCAAAAGAGAAAATGGGTTGAAAGTTTAAAAATATCAGAATAGTCATATGAAACAACATATGGTGGGCTGGTAATTATACAGTCCAGCTTTTTCGCCTGTTTTTGAAGCTCATGTTTCGCATTATGCCTGAAGATTCGAACAAGTGTATCATTGTTCTTGGCCTCATCGAAAAACCAGAAATTCGCCTTTTCCATAGAAGCTAGTTGCTTCTTAAAGTAGAATAGGGGTAACTCCGGGATTTTTTCTGGGTCTATTTGCGCCTTAATGCTTGAGTTTAACCAATAAGAACTTCTTTTCAAAATAGATGAAAAAGCACAAAGTGCAAATTCCTTATGCTTTTTTCTGCTTTTTTGTTTTTTAATTTGCCATAGTATATGACCAAGCTCAAGTAGACTCTTTTTGGGAAACCACTTCCTCAGTATGTTTATATTACCATTAAGGATTCTCTTTGAAATATAGAATGACTCATTCTTTATCTGCCGTTCTTCAATTGCTTTAAGTAATCTTTTGTTGTATTCACTTAATTCTGCTGGTTCTATTGCTGTGATTTTTGAACGTGCGATCAACACGGAAGTGGGGTTTGTATCGCTTCCTAAATTATTCCGAAAAGTTCGAAATGCTTCTAGATTTAACGTGCCGGAACCGCAAAAGGGATCCCATATAAAGTCACCTTCTTTTGTGAATTCCTTAATGAGAGCTCTTGCTAATTGTGGAATGAACTTTGCAGGATACTTATGATAGGAATGAGTAATCTCATTTGTTTCTCTGCGAGCTAGGTCAGAAAACGCCCAATCATCTCGGCGTTCCACCATACCATAGAATTCTTTCTCGTTCATATTTTGATTCAATCCTTCTATACCAACTCTCTCCTTTTCACAAGAGAAGCTCTTGAGATGATATTTCGATACATTCAGGCTAATATTTTACTAAAATGGCATTCCGGGTATCTTCAATCCGCCGGTCAGTCGGCTCATCTCCTCGTTTGCCATCTCTTGCGCTTTCTCCTTAGCCTGGTTCACCGCTGCAACTACCAGATCCTGAAGCATCTCCACGTCGTCCTTGTTCACCACCTCCGGATCGATCTTGATCTCTAAAATCTCCTGCTTGCCGTTGGCCATGACCTTGACCATCCCTCCCCCCGCCGTCCCCTCCACCGTCTTGTTTGCCAGCTCCTCCTGGATCTTTTCCATCTCCTGCTGCATTTTTTGTATCTGTTTCATCATGTTGCCAATACCTTTTACCATTATTCTCTCCTTATATTTTTGATCATGGTGTTCTTCGACCTGATATTCCTCTTTCATCTGATGATCTCCCCCTCGAAGTTATCGAAGATGCTTTTTATCAGCGGATCGTTGGTGATCCGGGTTGAATTGCCGTTTTTCGATTTCGGATCGTTCGGTTTCTCGGGAGTTACGTCTTTCATCTCGTTTAACTCAAATTTCAATTTAAAGGGCTGGGTAAAGATATCTCCTAACGCCTTCTGAATCAAGTTCAAGTTCTCCCTTCTTTCCGCCTGTTTTTTGTGAAAACTGTTTCCGTTGCGAAACTCAATGGTCAAGGTATCATCTTCCCATCCGACCACCTCACCGTCTTTAATCAGGCTCCACAAAGAGAGCTTGTTACTTTTCACCTCTCCCAGGACCTCGCTCCAGCGCTGCTGAATGTCATCCAGCGAGAGTAATTTCGTCGTGATATAAGGTTCCTGTTCCACAGGAGTAGTACTTTCCTCCTTTGATTCTTCGCGATGAACCTTTTGGGTCGGTTTTTCCGGTGGAGTTGTAACTTGCTTTTTTTGTGGAATATTGCTTGGAGGTATGCTTCCTGTTCCTTCTATCTCTGCGGACGAACAGCTTTTAAGCAGTTCCAATTTCTCCAATAGTTCGGTTAAATCAACTGACGATTCCATCTTCAATATCTTCATCAAGGTCATCTCTAACATCACCCTCGGGTCCGAAGATCTCTTTAAGCTTAAGTTCAAATCGGCGATCACTTTTATCATGCGGAGCAGATCCACCTCCGAGAATGCGGCAGACTTCTCTTTGTATTTTTGCAGGTATGTATCCGAGAGATCGAACAGCACGTTGGAATCTCCGGCTACTTTAACCATCAATAGATCCCGCAGGTGCTGGAGCAGACTGTTTACGAATTCGGGCAGATCCACACCGGAATCGATCAATTGATTCAAAAGTGAAATCCCTTTGGAGGTAGCTTTTTCCCCAATGGCGTCGGTTAACTCGAACAACTTCTCCTGATCCACCAAACCTAAAGTTTCGGAGATCAGCGAGGATGAGATTATCTCCCTGTTCCTCTCCCCCGATTCACTCTCGCTCCCGTAAGCGATCACTTGGTCTAAAAGCGAGAGTAAGTCCCTCAAGCTTCCGTCCGCCCTCCGGGCCAAAATGAATGAAGCCTCCTTTTCCACCTGAAGATTTTCCTTTTCGGCTATGTCCTGAACGGCTTTCACCAGATCGGTTGTGGAAATGCGTCGGAAATCGAATCTCTGACATCGGGAGAGGACGGTTTGCGGTAACTTATGCGGCTCGGTGGTGGCAAAAACAAAGATGGCGTGAGCCGGCGGCTCCTCCAGGGTCTTCAGCAGGGCATTGAAAGCGGAATCGGAAAGCATGTGTACTTCGTCTATGATATAGACCTTGTACTTCCCCTGGCTGGGAACGTAGCGGATGTTTTCCCTAAGGGTTCTGACATCGTCCACGCTGTTGTTAGAGGCGCCGTCGATCTCCATCACGTCTAAGCTCCGACCTATGGTTATCTCCCGACAGGAATCACACCGGTTACAGGGTTGGGGTGTAGGTCCCTCCTTGCAATTTAAAGCTTTGGCCAGAATCCTTGCCACCGTGGTTTTTCCCGTTCCCCGGGGACCGGTGAAAAGATAGGCATGCGATATGCGGTTGTTCTGGATGGCATGTTTCAGCGTGGTGGTGACGTGCGCTTGTCCCACCACCTCATCGAACGTCTGCGGTCGGTACTTCCTCGCCATCACCAAATAGGTCATGTTATTATTCCTTTAAGTGTCTTTGTTTTCACTGTGAACTATTAACTATTAACCATCCCGCCTTCGGCGGGATTACCCGTGCACCCACCTTCGATTCCCGCCTTCCCAGGAAGCTTGGGCAGCCAACTCCAACCAGGCTCTCCTACGGCACACTCAAGTATCCGCCTACCGTTGCTACCTTCCGGTCCTGGCGGGGTTTGGCGAGCTTGGGTTGCGCAGGACCTGATCTTCGACGTCACACACCCAATCCTCCACCGGAAAACAAAGAACCTCGGGTGGGAATTCGATCCCGGTATAGCGGATTCCGGGTTACAGGGCACCGCTAACTCCCCATCTAGCACGGGAAAATTTAATCAAAGATTAAATTTTCGGTTATTGGTTCGTAGTTCGAAGTTCATGGCAAAACCTTATAAACATTCTCTGGAAAACTATTTTATTGAGTTAATCAACGCACTGATAGATTTTGCCAGCTTCTGACAGTCTCCATATAATTTCTTTTGTTCGCTCTCGCTCACATAATCATTATCCGCTGCCAGATAAAGAATGGTAACACATTCACATATCGATCCTCTGGCTCTTCTGAGAAAATTTTTAAACTCTGTTTTAGTAAGTCCACTACCTTCAGCTATATTCAAAGGAATAGACGAAGCCGCTCTCCTCAACTGTGATGTTAACCTAAAAAGCTCATCTTTAGGAAATATCTTAGTAATCCTGTATACCTGTTTCGAAAAATCCAACGCATCTTGATAGACTCTTAAGTTCTCAAAGTTGAATTTTTCTATTGAATTCATGTTTTCGCTTTTCCTTTTACCACGAACCATGAACTCCGAACCATGAACCAGAAATTTGTCCCGCTTTTGCGGGGCAAATTTCTGGAGCAGAGCGGGATCGAACCGCTGACCTGTACGTTGCGAACGTACCGCTCTCCCAACTGAGCTACTGCCCCGGAAATTCAGTTTACAATTTCCAGTTACAACTCACCACAAAACCAAAAACAAAGACATTATACTGGTTTTGGGGATGAAAGCAAGAAATTTTTACCCTGAATTGAAAAGTCCAATATGACTAAATCCTATTCATCACATTTACTGACTATCTTTTTCCATACCCGGTTGGCTCTCTCTTGCAACTCATCTAAACCTTTATCATTCTTAATAACAAAATCTGCTAATTTTCTCTTCGTTTTTTCCGGCAGTTGAGATTTAATTCGACCTTCAGACTCTTTACGGGAATATCCTTTCTTTTCCCGTAGCCTTCTGATTCTATCTTCTCTTTTTGATTGAACAAAGATAAGATAATCTAACTCCTTCTGCAATCCCCATTCCACAATCAAAGCCGCATCGATTACCACCATTCCTCTGTGGTGTTTTTTTCCCAATCCTTCAATCTTCCTTCTGAGTTCATTTAATAAATATGGATGAACCATCCGGTTTAATTTCTCTTTCGATATCTTTGAAGCAAAAGCGATCTCACCCAGTCTCCTCCGATTTAGACCTCCCCTTTTGTTCAATATTTGCGAGCCAAAAGTCCGGACTAGTTCCTTTAGAATTCCCCGGTTCTTTTCAGCGACTTCTTTCCCAATCCGGTCTCCGGATAAGACCACGGCTCCCTTCTTTCGAAAAACTTTGGAAACCTCGGTCTTTCCGCAAGCAATACCGCCGGTAATACCAATTAGGATCATAGACTTTTTTGTCGGGTAGCTTCATCACCCGACCAACTCCCTACTATCCGTTCCATCCGTTTAATCTGTTGATCCTTCCATCCGTTTAATCCGTTGACTACTTTGCTTCCAACCAGTTTTCGCCTACATTTATATCCACCTTGATTGGCACCTCCAACTGAATGGTATTTTCCATCCGGTCTTTGACCATCTCCCTGATAGAATCCAATTCGCTCTTGTGCACCTCAAATACCAGCTCGTCATGCACCTGCAGGATCATCTTGGATTTTTTGTCTTTTAATCTTTTGGCGATGTCAATCATCACCACCTTGATCAAATCCGCAGCTGAGCCTTGAATGGGTGTATTTATGG
>JBDROD010000069.1:0-5085 GCA_043810415.1 Candidatus Zixiibacteriota bacterium
CTCTTTATGGTTTCCTTGGGGTCTTTGGGCGGGGTTTATGTGATCTACCTATGGCAGAAGGGAACACTCAATCCTAACCGTCCGTTGATGACCCTGATGGTGCTTTTGATCATAGCCGGAATCCAGATACTCCTCTTTGGATTCCTGGGTACCCAGCTGGTGCGTCTCCGCAAGGAGATCTACAAGGTGCAGCGGGAGAACAAAAATCTGGAGAAAGAGATAGGAAGCTTGCATAGAACCTTCCTTAGAGAAAAATCTAAAATCAAACGTCATCCGGAGTTCACAAGAAAAGAAGTCACCGAGAGCTACGCCCCGTCCGGGGTACTGACTTCGGAAAAGAGAAACGGTTAACTTGTTCATCACCAAAAACTTACAATAATGCCTCCCACCAAAAGAATATGTCTGATCACCAACCGCTATCCTGCCTATGCAGATGATGTCGCCTCCCCTTTTGTGCGTGACTTCCATCTGGGATTGAAGGAGAAGGGTGTGGAGGTATCCGTCTTCACCCCGCACTATCAATCAGAAAGAGAAGATTGGACCGACGACATTGTAAGATTCAACTGGCGGGGGGGTAAAAAGGTGGTGGGTAGTTTGAATTTTCTCAATCCTCTAGAGATGTTCCAGCTTCTCTCTTTTATGCGTAACGGCAAGCGCCAGCTTTTTGAGCATCTGAGGAACCCCACTCCAACTTCTTGTCTGGCGCTATGGGCTCTCCCTTCGGGATGGTTTGCCTATCAGGCTAAGAGGAAACTCGGAATTCCATATTCAGTGTGGTGCCTCGGTTCCGATATCTACGTATGGGCCAAAAAACCGATTCTGCGGGGGCTTTCCCGTAAGATTCTACAGGAAGCAGATCACCTTTTCGCCGACGGATTCGATTTGAAGAAGAAAGTGGAGGAGCTTTCCGGTAAACCATGTCTGTTTCTTCCCAGCATGCGAAAACTTCCGCAGACTTTTGAGGAAAAAGAAAAACTGGATCCGCTTAAGTTCAATTTCCTGTATATGGGGAGATGGGAGGAAAGTAAGGGATTGGGTGATCTGATTCAGGCATTCGATCTGGTCCGGCAGAAATTATCTGCGGTCAACCTTTACCTTTTGGGCTGGGGTGATTTTGAGACAAAGATGAAGAGGCTGGTAGGGAGTCTTCGGCTGGAAAGAGAGGTAAAGTTGGTGGGAAAAGTTTCCACCAGCTCGTTGGCTAATTATCTGGAGCAAGCAAACTGTGTGGTCATACCCTCTAAGGGGGATAGTATACCATTGGTTTTCTCTGAAGCACTTCAGATGGGAACTCCTCTGATAGTCACAGATGTTGGAGACATGGGCTATCTGGTGAGAAGATACAAATTGGGGAAAGTGGTTAGACCGGGGGACGTAGATGGATTGGCTAAAGCTATGATTGAATTTGTCAAGGAAAGCAATGATTATTCTGAGAGCATACCGGAAGCTTTAAAACTGCTCGATATCGAAAATGCGGTGAATGGCTATTTGAATACCTTAGACCCTCTAATTACCCCTCAGGCTCGTCTTAAGCCAATTGAAGCTTAACCATCAATAAGTGATTTTCATCGAATCCAAGTAGGTTTTTGTCGACCGGTCAAATATACTTGAGGGGTTCAGGACAATTCCCCACCCGTGGTCAACTTCCGGACGGACACAATCAATCATCTCACTTTAACGGGGTCTGATCCGCTGAATCCGCTGGTATGAACCAGATGGTTCATACCGTTGAGCGGATTATTAACAAGAGGGTATTGGTCCTGCTTTAAACAGATAATTGATCAGCAGCAATACATCCTCCAGATCGATCACCCCATCACAGTTGGTGTCCCCTCTCTCTATCGGATCAGGGGTCGGGCTGTTAGTGAATAGATAGTCCAGCAGATATATCACGTCTTCTATGTCCACCACCCAATCACTATTGACATCTCCGGTCATATAGTGCGGTACACAGGGTGTGAATGTATCTACCTCCGCCGGATTGGAGATGGAATACTTTTTTGCCAGCATATTCAGACTTCCCCCATCCACTCTGATTCCCAAACTATATGTTCCTTTTTTGCCCGGCTCCTGAAATACCCTTATCATGTAGCATCCCACCAGCCGGTTCGGTAGAAGTGCAATATCATCATTTTCCCCATCCTGGTTGTAGTCCCGGGTGGTGTCATAACTTGCTCCTGGGATGCTGCTGCTGAAATCCAATCCCACTGAATCACCGTTGGGATCGGTGACGATCAGGTTCACCGGGGAAAAAGCCACCACCATAACGGTGTCATGCAGATAATCGTTGTTGAAAAAGGTACAGACCGATTCAGACCATCGGGAAGCCCCCCAGTTATCCTTGGCTTTGATCTTCCAATAATAAGTCTCTAATTTAAGACTATCGCTGAATTGGCTAACCAGCAGATCCGGATGAATGGTGGTACAAGTTTCGTCAAAAGTGGAGGTGGTGCTGAGGTAGAGGTCGTATCGGATCTGATCCCCGAAATTCGGATCGTAAGCAGATTGCCAAGTGAAATCGACCCGATGAAATGTGGTTTCACCTTCACAGGGGGAAAAAAGATGAAAGGGCTGGGGAGTTTGATTGGCCGGAATCTGGGTCAGATTCTTCAATATGGAAACATGGTTACTTTGATAATTGGCTACCGCCAGGTCAAAATCACCGTCTCCATCTAAATCTGCAGAAAAAACGTAAACCGGTTTACTTCCCGCAGCGTAATTCACCCTTGTTTGAAAAGTACCATCCCCATTGTTTTTTAGGAGGGATACATTCTGGTTGAAATAATTCGCCAAGGCTAAATCCCAATTCGAATCCCCATCCAGATCCTCGCTAAAAACCGATCGGGGATCGATTCCGGCTCCATAGTGAACCGTATTCTGAAAAGTCCCATCCCCGTTATTCTTTAATATAGAGACTATGCCATTGCAACAGGTTACATTAGATACGATCCCCTCATCCAGCCAGGGGGAGATGCTGCTGCTCCCGGAACAGGTTACCGACAGGTCCAGGTCCGAATCTCCATCCAAATCGGTGCAAAAAACGGAAGAAGGAGCTTCTCCGCAAACATAGTCTATTTTGGTTTGAAAAGTTCCGTCTCCGTTGTTCTTCAAAACGGAGATTTTGTCACTTCCATTATCCGCTACGGCTAGATCCAGATCCAGATCCCCATCCAAATCAGCACAGAATACCCAGACCGGTTTTCTACCAGTGCTGTAATTAACCTTAGCTTGAAAGGTTCCGTCTCCATTGTTTTTAAGGATGGAAACGTTGTCGCCACTGTAATTTGCCACAGCTATATCCTGATCATAATCCCCATCCAGATCCGCACAGAAAACCGAAACGGGTTTACTCCCCGCATCATAATCCACCTTGGCTTGAAAGGTCCCGTCTCCGTTATTCTTCAGGACGGATACTTTGTTGCTTCCATTATCCGCTACGGCTAGATCCAAATCCAGATCCCCATCCAAATCTGCACAGAAAACCCAGACCGGTTTTCTGCCGGTGCTGTAATTAACCTTGGCTTGAAAGGTCCCGTCACCATTGTTTTTAAGGATGGATACATTATCGCCACTGTAATTTGCCATGGCTATATCCTGATCGTAATCCCCATCCAGATCCGCACAGAAAACCGAAACGGGTTTGCTCCCCGCATCATAGTCCACCTTGGCTTGAAAGGTCCCGTCTCCGTTATTCTTCAGGACGGATACTTTGTTGCTTCCGGAATTGGCTACCACCAGATCCAGATCGCCATCTGAGTCCAGATCCGCACAAAAGAGTGAATATGGTAAACCTCCGGTATTATAATTCACCGAGGGTTGAAAGGTTCCGTTGCCATTGTTTTTGAGGATGGAGACATTATTGGCACCCAGGTTGGCAACGGCTAGATCCAGATCTCCATCTCCATCTAAATCCGCACAAAAAAGACAGCGGGGAGAGTGTCCCACTCCGTAATCCACCGCCGGAGCGAAAGGAATGGAATCGGTGGGTAAAAAGTCGTTGCCGGTAATAACCTCCGACTGGGCAAAAGCCAGCCCCACCCATAAGAATAAAAATAGAAAAAACATTGATTTTTCTCTCATTCTTCACCTTCTGAATGACATACCGCAAAACAGGATTAGTAAAAGATAGATGACCTTCACCTGCTCAGATAAACACACCTTTGCAGCTGATCAGCTGTGTTTAACCTTAGCAGAAATCCATAATCACGATATCAATTCTTTTTTGTAGGTTAAATATTAACGAATCAATATGACTTTGTTCAATTGAAAGTATATTAACAAGTCCTGTTTATCTGTTTTTTGACATTAACATATTAGCTACAATAAATAAGGAGCCAACTGGCATTGGATAAAATCACTAAACGTGAATAGCTATTTGTTATAATTTATTTTCCTCTAATATATAAAATAAACCAAGTATAGATTTTGTCAACACTTATTATCGAAAATATCAACAAAAATCTTTTTCAATCAGCGTTGCAAAATACTACAATAACTTATGGAATTATATTTACAATATGATGTAACCACATAATATAAAATAACTTAACCTATTTGAAATTGTGTAATTAATAACGATTCTGAAGAATTATGCAGATGTGATTATTCCTCATGACTCTTACACTAGATGTATTTGTTGAAACTCTATATATGATGCCAAAGAGATTAATTTAAGCTACATAATTATGGATTAAAGGAAACTTCTACCGAGTTAATGTGCATTGTTTACTCCATCTAATCTGTCGTAATAACTAACAGGATGGTGCAGCTCCTGCTTTGAATAGGTAATTAATCAGAAACACCACATCTCCCACATCCACTACCATATCGCAGTTTGCATCTCCGGATTCTATGAGAGCGGGAACGCAGCCATTCTTGTACAGGTAATTGATCAGATAGACCACGTCACCGATATCAGTCACCCCATCTCCATTTACGTCACCGCGGGTGTATATGGTCGGCAGATCGAAGTCTATGCCGGAAACTTCGTTTGGCATGGTGATGTGAACTAAATCCCCTTCTTCTAAAGAATCCTGGTGATCATACCACTGATAATCACATTCCGAGGAAGCTTTAACATAATAG
>JBDROD010000070.1:0-4430 GCA_043810415.1 Candidatus Zixiibacteriota bacterium
TTTCTTGGAGAATATCAGTAAGTTTTTGATATATGGAGTGGTTCTGGGTTTATCCAAGGAAGCGGTCAAGAAGTTAGCGGAGATGGTGCCTCAAGGGCAACAGAACAGCTTTTTCCCCTGGTATGTTGCCAGCCATTCGTATGCCGATTTCTCGCCAATTGGGTTTGGGAATGCATTGTCCTCGCTTATGACCGCAGCTTCTTCTACCATGAGCTCCGCTTCGGGGACCGGAGGTGGTGCGTCCGGTGGAGGAGGCGGTGGGGCGGGAGGCTCCGGCGGCGGGGCGGGATGATTTTAAACCACCACCAAGAAACTTGTGATGAGCAAAGCGAATCTATTGAACGGAGAAAATCTTCAGCAGTCGACCGTCCACAAAACACTGATAAAACAGTTAAGGACGGAAAGGGATTGAGCGAATGACCTCACTCTGAACCGTAAAGGATTTACGTCGGGGTTATAAAATCCGGACGTCAGGTAGATTCTAATTTACAACCGACTCCATTCGGTTTAGGGCTTCGCTTAAGGAATCAAAAAGAACAGATTCTTTATCTCTATTTCCCTAATCCCGGTGTTTCCACTTTTTTGTAACCTGCTGGGATCTCAAAAATCGAAGGTTCTATGCTTCCGGTTTCGATGTTTTGAGTCTCCGAGGTTATCTCCATTACCGTTTTGGGCTGACCCAGCTGAGCTTGTTCTTGGGCGGCTTTCTCCTTCTGTTTTTCAGCCTCCTTCTTTTTCGCCTCTTCTTTAGCTTTCTTATTGAATAATCCACCCAGAGCGGATTTTACGTCTTTCTTTTCTGTAACGGATGTTTCTTCCTCAGTCTCCTTTTCCTGCTTCTCAACTTCCTCCGACTTAACCTCTGCTTTTTGCTTTTCCTGGGCATGAGTGGTGGTCACGATGGAGAAAGTAGACGCCAATGGGTAGCCGTTAAGCTCCTTGAGCTTATCCTGCAGTTTTTTCATGGCATCGGCATATTGATTCAGAAGACCAGCCATAGGACCACCTTCGGTGAAACCCATTTTCTCTGCCATCTTCATGTCGAAATCATACAATTCAGAAGGGACATTTTTCATCGGCGTTATCCAGACGTCATTTTTCACCCAGGTGGTATCGGTCGTGTTTACGATGGTGTCCACGTGAACGCCCTCTAAGGACAAGATCACCCGCTCGCATTCCAGTCCGGCTATGGTCTTCTTTTCCCCGGTCTTATTCACGTCAACCGTTGTGCTTAGCTTTTCCATAGCTTTGCGTAACGAGTCCTGCTTGGCTGGATTCGATAACAGGGCGCTCATGGATTCCATCATCTGTTTCATCTGGTCGAAGGTAAGCTCGGTGTAGGTTTTCTTGTCACTATCGACGTTCCAGATAAGCTCCTTATCCAGACGGGTGATGGAAGTTGCCTCCTTGGCTCCCTTGTTCATCAAACTGGAGAATTTGCCCGAGTATTTGGTAATTCCCTGGGTACACTCCTTGTCATTAGAGATCATCATTTTCTCAGTGGTTTCAAAAGCTCCGAATCCACTCAGTCCGCTGGATTTCACCAGCCTCTGGACGGTGACGTCGGCAAATACCGCTCCCGCTGCAAAAAGCATGATGGCAGAAGCAGCAATCAATATCGCTACATACCATCGTGAGTCACGCATTAAGGTTGTGAACACAACACCTCCTTTAGGTTAATTTATTCTATCATACGTATCCAAAATCGCATTCCTTGAGTTGTACCAAAAACTATAGCAAAGATAAAGCTTTACACTCCACTTAAAATTATACCCGAAGAAATGGAACAAAAAACATGAGGTTTGCTCAAAATAAGATCGGGTAAGATAAAAGCTTTACACTTCAAAGGACATTATTCCACAGTGGAATCTTCCCATTCACTATACAACTTTTCCAATTTCAGGGTTAGCCCTTCTTTTTCCTGATTTAATTCCACGAGTTTCTGCCAATCGGTGTAGATCTCCGGTGTAGAGATAAGATAATCAATCTCCTCGAGTTTTCCCTCGACATCCGAGATATCTTTTTCTATTTGAAATAGACTTCTTTTTTTTATTTTGGGTTTGATTCTTTTAATTTCCGCCTGTTTCCTTTTTTCCGCTTTGGCGAGCTCCGATTTCCTTTTCTCTTTTTCCTTTTTCTCTTTTTTCTTCTCTTCGTAATAGGAATAATTACCTAAATATTCCTTAAGACTCTTACCTTCAAAAGCATAAATTCGATTCACGGTCCTGTTGAGAAAATAGCGGTCGTGGGAGGCCACCAGAATCGTTCCTCCAAATTCCAGCAGGGCATTTTCCAGCACCTCCCGGGAGGCGATGTCCAGATGATTGGTGGGTTCGTCTAAGGCGAGGAAATTGGGTTTCGACAGGATCAACTTGGCTAAGACCACCCGACTCTGCTCACCACCGGAAAAACTTTTTATCTTCCGGAAAACATCATCCCCGAAAAACAGGAATTTAGCCAGGTAGCTTCGAATCTCAGCCGGAAGCAGGCGAGGATTGGCTTTCCATAGTTCATCCAATACAGTGCTTTCTAGATCCAACCCCTCATGCTCCTGATCGTAATATCCCACATCCAGGTTGGAACCGACCTTGACTTCCCCGGAGGTAAGACTTTCTTTGCCCAAGAGAATTTTCAAAAAGGTGGTTTTACCGCAGCCGTTTGGACCGATCAAACCGATCCGGTCATATCTCTCTATGGAGAAATTGACCTGCTCGAACAGAGTCCTTTCCCCATATTTCTTGCCGGCTTCCTCGGTCCAGACCAGCGCCCGGGACGTCCTACCGGTGGAGGAGAAGGACATCTTCATCTTTTTGATTCTGGTTTTCGGGTTTTCCATTTTTTCCATTTTATTCAGTGTTTTTCTCCGGGATTGGGCTTGCTTGGTCTTCTGCCCGGCGATGTTTCGGCGGATGAAATCCTCGGTGCGGATGATATATTCCCGTTGGGCTTCATATTCTTTCAGGGTTTTCTCCTGTCTTTCTGCTTTTTGCTCCACATAAGCAGAGAAATTTCCTGAGTATCTTTCCAGACGATGATGTTCCAATTCCACTACCTCGCTTATTATCCTGTCGAGAAAATACCGGTCATGCGATACCAAAACCACCGTGCCTTGAAATTCCGAAAGGTATTGCTCCAGCCATTCGGTTCCCTCGATATCCAGGTGATTGGTCGGCTCGTCCAAAAGAAGAAGATTAGGCTCGGACAAAAGAACCGATGCCAATGCCGCACGATTTTTTTCCCCACCACTCAAAACGCTCAAATTCTTGTCGAAATCCTCTTTCTTGAAACCCAATCCATACAGCACCTGTTCAATCTTGTGTTCAAAACCATATCCGCCCTTGTTTTCATATTCTGATTGGAGTTTGCCGTAGAGTTCCAAAAGTCTGCCGGGATCGTCGACTGAAGACATTCTATGTTCTAGTTCCCGCAGCTGGTCATGAAGCTCCAAAAGCTCAGAAAATGGCTTGAGCATCTCGTCAAATAAGGTAAGCTCATCCTCCAGCTGGTATTCCTGGCGCAAAAAGCCGAGCTTTAAGTGTTTGCTTCGGATGACCTCCCCTTTGTCCGTTTCCAATTCTCCGGTGATGATGCGGAAGAGAGTGGTCTTTCCAGCTCCGTTGGAACCGAGAAGGCCGATCTTTCTTCCCTCCTCAATCTGCCAGGAGATGTCACTTAGTACCAGATTGGCACCGTATGTCTTGGTTATATTTTTCAGGTTTATTAGAGTCATAAGATCATTTATGTCTTACTAGATATGGATTGATCAGTTTTCATATATTCAAATCAGATCGATCATAAAACTACAAAAAAAGCGCAAGCTATAAAATAACATGCGCCGTTCATTCAGTCAATATCTATCGATATAAAACGATGGCAAATTTTTG
The DNA here is from genome assembly GCA_043810415.1 of Candidatus Zixiibacteriota bacterium. Taxonomy (GTDB): domain Bacteria; phylum Zixibacteria; class MSB-5A5; order MSB-5A5; family SM1-73; genus CAIVRH01. The sequence continues at coordinate 3,885 of JBDROD010000070.1, forward strand.
AGAAACGGTTCAGATTACTAATAATAAGAGCGTCGAATTCAAGGTTAAGATTGATACTCCATAATCTTTCAATTTTACTCCTCTTTCACCATATCTTTCTTTCTGCTTCTGGAGAGATACATCTCCACAGCCAGAAGCCCCAGCGCTATCCACAGAAAGGTTTTCCAAAGCTCTTTTCCATAGCGGGATTGCAGAATCGATTTCTCCAGATCATCCTGAGGATTTATGTATAAAACGCTTAAGCCCTCCAATTTTCTGTCAACATCACTCCGTTCTATTTTCCCTGGATCGGAATCCCGGGTATCGATGTTAACCGCAAATCTATCCACCAGCTCTTCCCCACCTGCTGAGGATCGGGTCAGTATACTATATATCCCGGGCAGAGAGGTGTCTTCTATCCTCACCATGAACCGGTCGGTTTGTTCACCACCGGAAAAATAAGGTTGCAAGGCGACTCTTTTCATTGAGGGATCGACCAGCTCAATCCCTTTGCCAGCCAAATCCACCGGAAGCTCACGGGTGATTTTGGCATCGACCAGTATCTCC
>JBDROD010000071.1:0-2218 GCA_043810415.1 Candidatus Zixiibacteriota bacterium
CTACGATAACAAGTTCAAAAACGGCTGGTATATCTGCGGAGACCGCTCCAGCATCGACCAGGACGGGTATTTCTGGTTCGTGGGCCGGGACGACGATGTGATAAACACCGCGGGCCATCTGGTGGGACCGTTCGAGATCGAATCGGCTCTCATTGAACATAAAGCGGTGGCGGAAGCGGCAGCCATCGGAAAGCCGGACCCGATCAACATGGAGGTAGTCAAGGTTTTTGTGGCACTCAAGAAAGGTTTCGAGCCAGACGACGATCTGGAGCTGGACATAATGAACTTCATCCGCAAGAAATTGTCCCCTTTAGCCATGCCGCAGGAGATAGCGTTCGTCCAATCTCTTCCCAAGACCAGATCGGGAAAGATCATGCGGCGCCTGCTCCGGGCACAGGAATGGGGTGAGCCGATCGGAGATACGTCGACTTTGGAGAACGATTAAAACCGTCCACAGTCCACGGTCGGCAGTCCACGGCAACGGATTGACCCGGAGTAGAGGAAACCTTTAGGTTTCCACTGTGACGGTAAACACATGGAAAGCTGAAGCTTTCCGCTACGCTTCTGAAATAAAAAATGGTTCGTTCGAAGGCGAACCCTCCAAATATCTCAGATAACAATATACCGAAAGGAGCAGTAATATGGATCCGGCGAAACAGGTGATCATCGATTATGTAAAGAAAGAATTCTTGGACGAGGACAGTGACGTGGAGGTTACGGAGAACACCCCCTTGATCTCCTCTGGAATAGTCGATTCTTTTTCCATGGTCTCTTTGAAGACCTTCCTGGAGAAAAAGTACAAGATCTCCATCCCGGACGACAAAGCCACCCCCGAGGCTTTTGATTCGGTGAACAAGATCATGGATCTGCTGAAGGAGTTTGTGAAGACTTAAAATCATCACGACTGATGGATGAAGAAAAAAACCGAAGATTGTCGAGAAAGAATATAAGGCGGGATTAAATGCCGAAGGCATTAGACGTTGATAGTGACACATCTCCTATCTTTTTCTGCTATTCCTGCGGAATCGAAGAGAACTAAGCAGGTTCAAGGACTATAAAGGTTATACCCCTTTGGGGTAAAACTTTTATAAATGACAAGTTGGTGATGAGAGTGTCGAACCATAAAAGTAAAGGAAAAGCATAATCGATCAGATAAAGAATGACTGATAGCTAATCAAAGAAAAGGAAAAAAGAAGTAAGGGAAATAAACCCCACCCCTGTTCCCCCCTCTCCGTTTTACGGTGAGGGGGACAAAAGGGGAGGAGGTAGGAGGATTTTATGGCATATCCGAGCAAAGCCAAAGAATTTTATCAAAACGAGTTGAAGGGAATCAAAGAGGCGGGCTTAAACAAGGAGGAAAGGTACATTCACTCTCCTCAAGGAGCGGATATCAAGGTGGAGTTTCCCTCAGGAGCACCGGAAAAAGAGGTCATCAATTTCTGCGCCAACAACTACCTGGGGCTCTCCAGCAATCCTGAAGTGGTCAAAGCCGCCCACCAGGGGTTGGATGCACGGGGATACGGCATGTCGTCGGTCCGCTTCATCTGCGGGACCCAGGATATTCACCGGGAACTGGAGAATAAGTTTACCCAATTTTTGGGAACCGAAGATACCATTTTGTTTCCTTCCTGCATGGATGCCAATGCGGCGGTCTTCGACGTGCTTTTGGACCGTCAGGATGCCATGATTGCCGATAAACTGGGGCATGCCTCGATCGTGGACGGGATGAGACTCTGTAAAGCCCAGCAGTATGTCTACAAGCACTCCAACATGGAACATCTGGAGGAGAAACTGCAGGAATCGCAGGAAAACCGTTTCCGGATGATCATCACCGACGGGGTCTTCTCCATGGACGGTGACATCGCCAAGCTAGACAAGATCTGCGAGCTGGCGGAAAAGTACGACGCCATGGTTTTGGTGGACGATTCACATTCCACCGGATTTGTGGGAAAGACCGGTCGGGGAACGCATGAACATTGCGGGGTGATGGGGAAAATCGATCTTATCACCACCACTATGGGCAAGGCGTTGGGGGGTGCGTCGGGCGGCTGTGCCAGTGGGCGGAAAGACATGATCGATCTATTGCGCCAGAGAGCCCGACCCTATCTTTTTTCCAACACGGTTCCGCCGGTGATCGTCTCCGCTGCCAGCAAGGTTTTGGATGTGATCTCCAAGACCACGGAAAGAAGGGACAAGCTGGAGAAAAACACCCTCTATT
>JBDROD010000072.1:0-3430 GCA_043810415.1 Candidatus Zixiibacteriota bacterium
GGCAAAGAAAGCCACTCCACCGGTGGTGGAGCCGATGGACGGCAGTGCGTAAAGCAGCTGAAACAAAAACCAGAATCCCAAGACCAAAAGAGCCGGTATCGGCGTTATCCGGATGAAAAACCCGAAGAATATCAGCGTTAACACCCTGGCTTTGGGGAAGGTGATCATATACGCCCCCAGAACCCCGGCTATGGCACCGGATGCACCCACCATGGGAACCTGGGATTGGGGGCTGGTGAAAATGAAAAGAAGGCTTGCTGCTAGACCCGAAAGGATGTAAAAGAAGAAATACTTAACGTGCCCCAGCCGGTCCTCCACGTTGTCACCAAAGATCCAGAGATAAAGCATGTTTCCCCCCAGATGAAACAAACCTCCGTGCAGAAACATGGAGGTGAACAGGGTAAGAGGGATCGGAAAAGCCACACCCGGAGAAAGCTCCACCCCGTGGGTTATCTCGTAGGGAATGGTCCCCCACCGGAACATTGCCCGCTCATACCCTTCTCCCCCCAAGGACCAAAGATAAAAGTAAACCAGACAGTTGATCGCAATCAAGGCGATGTTGACCACCGGCGGTCGGGAAGCTGGAATGTCGTCTCTTAACGGTATCATATAATTCTGTTTGGGACCTTAAGTCAGTGGATTATATATTATAACCTTCGAAATAATTAAATGGGATTTTATATGCTTGGCAAGTGAATTTTGTCCGGTGTTTTTCTTAAAACATCCATTTCGAAAACAAAACCCGCCAGGTTAGAGAAGCTGGCGGGAACAGAAAACTATCATCAACCTTCAGCATAGTGAACCTATTTTGATTGCCGTTCCTTTTCTAACTTGGATATTCTTTCCTCCAGTTGGAAAATATACAAAGTCTGTTCCTCAATCTTCTCCAGCATCTGGATCATCAGCTCGTCCATCTTGAATCCGTTGTTTTTCTTGACGTCTTCCGCTGAAATCACATTCGGGAGGCACTTGTTCTGAGCCACGTGTTTCCTCAACTCGTCCAGCGACATCAGATCGTAATCAGTCTCGAAGACATAGTCGGGATGGATGTAATTGACGCCTCCCTTCTTGACATTGTATGAACCGGAACAGTTGATGTCTCCGTTGACATCTAATTTGTATGCCGGATTAGTTGTGCCGATGCCAACGTTGCCCCCGTTTGGCGCAAGGTGAATATCACCCCCTGGCGTGAAAGAAGCACGAAGCGTAGCAAACGTCGGAGTGTGGACGGAGATTGTGAGGCTGTTGCCGGGGGAACTTGATCCGATCTTCCAAGTGGTATCACTACCATGATCGAAACGCAGATTGACGAAATCATCCCCTCTGAGGTGCAATTTCGAAAGCGGATCCGATGTCCCGATGCCGACATTATCTGTGCTGGTCGCCAATCTAACCTCGTCCCCATCGTCAACCCAGCCACTGCTCCCGCTGAACCCTGCCACGGCCGCGCTGTCCGCCACCAAAGCCCGATAAGCATACCCTACGCTGGTGAACTTCAAGCGAGAGGGCATCTTGTTCTCCTCCCACAGTGATATCCAGCCAGTAATCCTCGGAGAAGTCCAGGTTGATCGGAGTCACACTACCCAGAATCACGTTGAACAGACCATTAGAGACTGAGACTCCAGATTGTGTTTCCTCCCATCTCTTCGTTCCTGCGGACTCAGCATTATAAATCTTGAAGGTGATACTGTAGGTCCCGTTCAATGGAGTGCCGGAATTATCCGTCAGCATCCCCTGATAGTTGATCAGCTGGGGTACTCCAGCCAGACCCAAACCTACCAGGAGAACCAAGACGAACAAACCGGTAAGAATTAGAATGAAACGAGGCATGAAAAACCTCCTTGGGGGTTATCCCGCCATTGGCAAACCTACGCCTCTGGCGGTAAGGTTAACATCTTTTTGACAATTTAAGGAGGTTTTATATACTTGGCAAGAAAATCTTCTTTGTTGGAGAAAAATATAAAGGGCGATTCATGTGAAATCGCCCTTAACCTTTTATACCCTGACGCATGTCCCTTCTTCACTTTAAGAGCTCATCTGCTTTCCAGCACCTCTACTCGTTTTCTCAATAGCTCGTTTTCCGCCTTCAATGCTTTTATCGCATTCAGCATTGCCCAGATGACCGGATCGTTATTCAGCATGAGATAACCGTTGTCATCTCTCTTTACCGCATCCGGAATAACTCCCTGAACGTCCTGAGCCACTAATCCCACAAACTCCTCGCTCGATGGCAAGCCTAATTCGTTCTCTTTTTTATAACTGTAACGAACCGGCTTAAGCTGGCTGATCTCCGTCAATCCGCATTCGTAATTCGCACTAATGTCTTTGAGTCGCTCATCCGAGAAGACCGACCAACTGCCTCCCCCCGTTTTAGCCGCAGTGCCGTTGACTGCCAATAGGTAGCCCCCTGGATTTGTGGTACCAATTCCCACGCTTCCGCTGCTGTCAATAACAAATTTTATGTTCACCTCCTGACCTTGCTCACTACTTTTACCAAACCTTACTATATCACCCATACCATACGCAGTAAAAAGATGAGCAACAGAATCACCTCCACCCTCATATCGTATTCCATTATCTGATGTTAACCAACCTTTAAAACCGTAGCCCCAATTCACGGGCAAAATACTGTTAGTTATTCCAAGAATCCATGAGCCTTCTGAATGGAATTTTGCTTTTGCATTTGTTGTCCCAATACCTACTGTATCTGTGATGGTGTTCAATCTGACCACTGTGCCGTCGTCGGTCCAGCCGCCACCAGTAGCTCCGGCTTTGGCTGCGCTGTCTGCCACCATCGCCCGGTAAGCATAGCCCACGCTGGTGAACTTCAAACGAGAGGGCATCTGCTCCCCGCCCACAGTAATATCCAGCCAATAGTCTTCTGAGAAATCCAGGTTCAAAGGACTAACGCTTCCCAAAACAACATTGAACAAACCGTTCGTAACCGCAACCGAAGATTGGGTCTCCTCCCACTTCTTTGTCCCACTAGATTCGGCATTGTAAATCTTGAAGATGATACTGTAAGTCCCGTTCAGGGGAGTGCCAGAGTTATCCGTCAGCATCCCCTGGTAGTTGATCAGCTTGGGAATCCCGGCCAAACTCAAGCTGGCCAGGAATACCAGGACGAACAAACCGGCAAGAATAGAAATAAAACGAGGCATGAAGAACCTCCTTGGGGGTTGAGGGTTTAACCTTTTTAATAATTTAAGGAAATCTTCCATGCTTGGCAAGGAAAATCTGTTTGAAATTCCCCAAGCACTTATCCCAGCAAACAAAACCCGCCAGGTCAGGGAACCTGGCGGGCTTGTAAAATCTGATTTCGTTTACAGGTGAAACCTTCAAACTTATTTTACTATCGGGTGGTAACTAAAACAGATCGTCTCTTTTTCTCTCTTCTCTAATCAATTTATAGAAATCCTTCATATCGAAA
>JBDROD010000073.1:0-3265 GCA_043810415.1 Candidatus Zixiibacteriota bacterium
CAAATCTCGTTTCTCAGTTCTCTGCCTCCGTCCCCGTATCAGTCTCAGGCTTACACTCAGCCTCGGTCTTATTTTCCTCCCCTTCGCTTTTCACCACCCGGGCTACGTCCACCACCTTGTCGCCGGAATCCAAGTTTATCAATTTCACCCCCTGGGTGGCTCGTCCGATCGTCTTGATCTGAACGACCGGCTGGCGGATGATGATCCCCTTTTGGGTGATCAGCATCAGTTCGTCATCGGTCACCACTTCCTTGATGACGATGACTTTCCCGTTTCTCTCCGTGGCCTTGATGTTGATGATCCCCTTGCCGCCCCGGTTGGTCACCCGGTAATCGGATATCGCGGTTCTCTTGCCGAAACCATTTTCCGTCACCGAAAGGAGAGTAGTATCCCGCTTGACCACCACCATCCCTACCACCCGGTCTTTCTTCTTCAAAGTGATCCCTTTCACCCCATAAGCCGTTCTTCCCATATCCCGAACCTTACCCTCAGGGAATCTTATTGCCTGCCCTTCTCTGGTACCCAAAATTATATCGCAAGTTCCGTCGGTGAGCCAAACTTCGATTAAATTATCATCCTCCGGGACGTTCATGGCGTTGATTCCGCCTTTTCGCGGATTACTGAAGGCAGACAATAGGGTCTTTTTGATGATCCCGTTCTGGGTTGCCATCACCACAAAGTGTTTGTCATCGAATTCCCTCACCGGCACGAAAGCGGCCACTTTCTCTTCTTCGCCTAACTCCAGCATATTGATGATAGGTTTACCCTTGGCTAATCTGCCGCCCACAGGAATCTCGTGTACCTTGAGCCAGTGGCACCTGCCTTTGGGGGTGAAGAACAGGATATAGTTATGGGTGGAGGCGATGAAGAGATGCTCGACGAAATCCTCCTCCTTGGTCTCGATCCCGATCACCCCTCTTCCGCCCCGACCCTGTCTGCGGTATGAAGTAACGCTCAGTCTCTTGATATATCCGGTATGGGTGATGGTGATCACCATGTCCTCCTCGGCAATCAGATCCTCGACGGTGAACTCCTCCTCTTCCTCCGCTCTGATCTCGGTCCCCCGCTCATCCCCGTACTTTTTCTTAAGCTCCAGCAGTTCCTCTTTGATTATGTTCATCCGCAGGACCTTGCTGGCCAAAATTCCTTTGAGCTTCTCGATCAATTGGATCACTTCCAGGTATTCCTTCTCGATTTTCTCCCTCTCCAGACCGGTGAGCCTCTGCAGCCGCATGTCCAGTATCGCCTGGGCCTGAATCTCCGAGAGCTTGAACTTCTCCATCAAGCCTTTCTTAGCTTCGTCCGGGGTCTTGGATGAGCGGATCAGCTTTATCACCGCATCAATATGGTCCAGCGCGATCTTCAATCCTTCCAGGATGTGGGCTCTCTGCTCCGCTTTCTTCAACTCGAACTGGGTTCTGCGGGTGATCACGTCGTGCCTGTGCGCGATAAAAAGGGACAGCATCTCTTTTAGCATCAGAACCTTGGGGGCGCCGTCCACCAAAGCCAGCATGATCACCCCAAAGGTAGTCTGCATCTGGGTGTGTTTGAACAGCTGATTTAAGGCTACCTCCGCCTGAGCATCCCTTTTCAGCTCCACCACAATCCTCATTCCATCCCGGTCCGATTCGTCTCTTAAATCCGAGATACCCTCAATTAACTTATCCCGCACCAGCTCCACTATCCTTTCCAACAGATTGGTTTTGTTGATCTGGTAGGGTATCTCGGTGATCACGATGCTTTCCTTACCGCTTTTCTGTCTTTCGATATTGGCTTTGGCGCGGATGATCACCTTCCCCCGTCCGGTTTTGTATGCCTCCACTATCCCGTGTTTCCCCTGAATGATCCCCCCGGTGGGAAAATCCGGACCCTGGATATGATCCAGAAGCTCATCATCCCCCAATTCCGGATCATTGATCAGAGCCATCAATGCATCCACCACCTCGTTCAAGTTATGCGGGGGGATATTGGTCGCCATCCCGACCGCAATGCCGGAGGCGCCGTTGCAGATCAGATTGGGAAACTTGCTGGGCAGGACTACCGGCTCCTGCCGGGTGTCGTCATAGTTGGGGATAAATTTGACCGTCTCTTTATCCAAATCCTCCAACATCTCCATTGCTACATGAGACAGTCTTGCTTCGGTGTATCTCATCGCTGCGGGAGCGTCCCCGTCGACCGAGCCGAAGTTTCCCTGACCGTCGACCAGCATATAGCGCATGTTGAAATCCTGCGCCATCCGCACCAGGGTGGGATAAACCACCTGCTCGCCGTGGGGATGATAATTTCCCGAGGTATCGCCGGCGATCTTGGCGCACTTACGATGCGGGCGACCGGGGGATAGGTTCAGATCGTTCATCGCCACTAGTATTCGCCGGTTGGATGGCTTCAAGCCGTCCCGGACGTCGGGCAAAGCCCGGGCGGTGATCACCGACATGGAGTAATCGATGTAGGAGGATTTCATCTCCTCTTCGATGTATACCGGAACTATCTTTTCTCTTTCCATTGCCATAGAATTATATCCTCATTATATATGCATAAAGTGTCATACTGACCCCGCCTTTGGCGGGGGAAGTATCTGTTCTTCAATTCAAAATTTAAAACGAAAAGTTCAAAATTACAATTCAAAAATCAAAATTAAATATCTCTTAGAAGTTGGGTATGGGTTTACCTTCCATTTGAAGCGTTTCCAAATAGCACAGAGCTGCTTCCTTAATATTTGCTTCCGCTTCAGCAAAAGTATCACCAAAGGAGGAGGCATGGTTTAATTCTGGAATAGAGGCAACTACTCTTCCGCTCTTTTTATCTACTTTATATTCAATTCTAAAAGTATATTCTTTTTTAGTCATAACTTTATATCTCCTACAATCAGATAAAAGATACGCTTTTTCTTGTATTTACGCAATACTCAAAGTCTTATGAAGGGGTCGTCTATAGAAGCATATGCATTCATTCGAGATGTCTTACAATAATAGACTCTGTAAGGTATCCCAACCTTTGTGGGAAAATTGACCTACGACCTGCGGTACAAACTGACAGAGACATATGTAGAGAAGAATTACATTCAAATGTCATTAGTCTATTTTAGTCTTCCGAGGTATGATTCTTATCGTCGTTTTGGTGCCAAAGGCAATCCTGTAAACTAAATACGACTTCTCTTTTATATCAATGGCCAGTTCAGGGCCATCGTGTAAGTAAGCTCTAAGGCGATCGATTACCTTCTCTCCACCAATTCGTGATCGCAAGTCTTCAGGAGGTGGCATTCCGA
>JBDROD010000074.1:0-3959 GCA_043810415.1 Candidatus Zixiibacteriota bacterium
ACAATCATAAAGATGCTTGAGACACTACCCAAGCAACTCCAGGATCGTGTGGTCGAACATGTGCGTGAGTACATCGAAGACCTGAGGGACGAGTTTCGCTGGAATGAATCATTCTCACGAACGCAGGAGACCCTTGTTACCGCCGCACGCTTGGCACGCAAAGAGATTGCAGAGGGCAAGGCAAGTCTCCTGGATGTCGAGAAGCGATGTAGATAGAAGGAGGACATAGATCATGGAATTGAATATTACCATTGAATTACGGAAAAAAGGAAATTGGTATTTGGCAAGAACACCGGAGTTAGATTTTATCTCACAGGGTAGGACGCGGGAGGAAGCAAAAAAGAATCTTTTAGAAGTGGCAAAAATACAATTTACCGAAATGAAGGAGATGGGTACTCTTGAAGACTACCTTCTGGAATGTGGTTTTGAAACAAAAGAAAATGATACAATTCCCCGGGCAGAGATGGTAGAATTTGAAAAGTCTGTGGTTTCAGTTTAGTCATGCCTCGAATAACTCCGGTCGATTACCCAACTCTTTTAGGGGAGAAAGTTCTTACGCCCGATGTCACAAGGGTTCTGGACAATAAGGTCCAAAAGAAGGAATTTGTTGAACAGACCCTTCGTATCCCAGTGATGGACGGAACCTACGCTTGAAATGATCTGCACCCCTCATTGTTCCACGTTTTATGTTACATGCTCCAGGATCAAGAAGTGCCACAAGTTCCAGGTCACATATTCCAGATTCCAATTTTTGACTTGCAATGGGTAACCTTTTTAACAGTTATTAATCAGTCCATAATTGTATGGACACTGGAAACCAAATCCCTCCTCCCTCCCCGCCCTATTACGTTCATAGGGCGGGGAGGAATTCCCCTCTTTGGCCTCCAGCCCATAGGGCCTCTGGCCCGGAGGGCAAAGAGGGGTGAGCCTGCCTGCCGGTAGGCAGGGGGAGTTTTTCATCCCGGTTAAACCGGGATCAATTGTGGACTTAGTAAGTTGTTTTATTCTAAATAATATGATATTAATTATACAAGTTTTTAAAGAAGGCAACGTTTTTTACCGCTTAAAGATAAGAGAGAAATCGTAAGCAAGAGGTAATTTATGTCTATTTTAACATTATCTCCCCCCATAAAAGAGATATTAGGAAAGATCGGTGGAGAACCGGAAAGTAGAGCTATAAGCCTGCTCATTTCTGGCATAAAGGAAAATTTAAAAGAATGTGAACTTGAAATATTGGAATTTGAAACAAAATATGGTTATCCTTTAGAAAATTTTAAGGATAAACTGTCCTCAGGACAACTTGGCGACGAATTTTCATATGACATGGAAAGAGACGCCATGAGATGGGAGGATTTACTTGTAGAGAAAAGAAGCTGGATAGAGATGATCAGGAAAATAGAAAATCTGACGAAATGAGGATTGAAGATTTTAGAAAATTAATCATTTTGGCAGCAAAACATAATTTTCCTGACGCAAGTATTTTGCTGGCAGAAAAAAGAGGTATAACCTTAGAAGCAAAGGTAAAGATTTCTGAAAAGGTCTTTGTGGAAGTTTATTATAATTCCCTCACTGATAAAAAGAGCTTCGCACTGATCAAAGACAATCAAAGAATTTTGGGTTATGACAATTACAAATACTGGCATATTCACCCCCGGAACAATGTTACATCACATGTTCCATGCCAGGAGCCTTCCATAGAAAAAGTATTTGAGGAGATTAAAGAAATCATTTTGTCGCTTTAAGCAACCCTCAACGTCAACTTCAAAGTGAAAAAGCCGAACGACTTAGCCGCTTTACGAAACGAGCTTCGTCGCCGTAACCGTTTGCCGAGCCCTCAACCTTAACCTCAACCTCAGCCTTAATCTTAACCTCAGCCTCAGCCCTATTAATCATTCCATAATTGGATGAACACTGGAAACCAAATTCCACATCCGAAAGGTTCCTGCAGGCGGGCGCTACTTGTCCTCCGTAATCTCGTAAGGCGGGATGCAGGAGGATGCGCTATGCGAGCCCTTGATAAGTTAACCCAACAAACCCAAGTAATTTATCCCGCTTGCCCCGTAACCGAAGTGTACAGGGCCTGCCCTGTAATGAATATGTACGGGGCTTGCCCTGTAGCGTAAGCGTACGGGGTCAAATGCGCCTGCCCCGTGGAATGTGAACACTATTCCATAGGGACCTGCCCTGTGGAGTGTGATAACTACTCCATTGGGAGCCTATTTCACTGGGACCCAACAAACCCAATAAACTCAATTAACCCAACAAACCCAAGTAACTCTTAACTCAAGGAGCATCTATGCAGCCAATGGTTGAACAGCAAATCAGAAACTTCATCATTGAAACATTTCTCTTCGGAGAATCGAGCAATGGGTTAAAAGACACAGATTCCTTATTGGAGACCGGAGTCATTGATTCCACAGGGGTGCTGGAGCTTATCGCCTTTTTAGAAGAAACCTATAAGGTTAAGGTGAAGGATGAGGAACTCGTCCCTGAAAATCTCGATTCCATTGTCAATGTCTCTGATTTCATTCGCCGAAAACAGGCTGAGGTTTGAAGACTTCTCACTCATCACTTAAGGTTCAACACTTACAGCTAAGAGCTATGACCTATTAACTCAATATAGGAGAAATCAATAAAATGGAAGCTTCGAATAAGATAGAGTTTAGCGAGGATAGCCTAAAGATCAATCCCGAAGCAGAAACTGAAAGGATATGCCACTTCATCAGGGATATGGCGCTTAAAAACTTTAGACGGAAGGGGGCAGTGGTTGGTTTAAGTGGAGGCATTGATTCTGCATTGATCGCTGAACTCGCTGTCAAAGCTTTAGGAAAGGACAGGGTGTTGGGGCTTTTCCTTCCGGAGAAAGAATCAAATCCAATCAGCCTGGAATATGGGCGAAAGCAAGCGGCAAAACTTTGTATTGAGACGGTAAAAGTCGAAATTACTGAATATTTACAATCGCTTGGGGTATATCAAAGACGGAATGATATCATTAAACGGTCGTTTCCAGAATTTTATGACTCTCTAAAATTCCATATCACTCTTCCTCAGAATCTTTTAGAGAAAGACCGGTTAAACTATCATTCGATCACCGTTGAGCATAAAGATGAGAGTAAAGAGACAAAGAGACTTTCGGCGATTGATTGGCTGGAGATCTCCGCCTGTCAGAATATCAAACAGAGAACTCGAATGATCCAATTCTATTATTATGCAGAAAAAAACAATTATATTGTAGCTGGAACTACCAACAAAACCGAATTGATGCAGGGATTCTTTGTCAAATTCGGTGACGGGGGCGTCGACATCGAACCCATCGCCCACCTTTACAAAACGCATGTATATCAGTTATCCAACTATTTAGGGGTCGTTCAGGAGATCATCAACCGTCCCCCCAGCCCGGATACCTATAGCCTTCCTGTAACCGACAAGGAATTTTATTTTTGTATCGATTATGAATTATTGGATCTCCTTTTATATGCCTATGAAAATAATGTCCCAAAAGGTGACATTTCAAAAGTCTTAAACCTTGAAGAACAACAAATCGATCGTGTCTTTAGGGATTTCAGAGCAAAAGAGCAAGCCACCTGGCACCTCCGGACCGCAGCTCCCACAGTTCTTGGGTAATGTATTGCCTCAAACCTAAAGCGAAGCGCTCCTCTAACCTTTAACTATGCTTGTCCAACATTTCCTCGAACATTCCGCTCAACGTCTTCCCAATAAGACCGCCCTTATTTGCGGAGATGTCCGTTTAACTTATGGGGAGCTTGACGAGAAGGCGAACAGGGTGGCTTCGTTTCTTCGAAGTTCGGGAATAAATAGACAGGATCGGGTGGCCATCTTCCTGGATAACTCCGTTGAATCCGTTATCTCTCTCTTTGGAATACTAAAAGCGGATGCGATTTTTCTCATGCTCAGCCCCACACTGAAAGCTAAGAAACTCGGCTACATCCTGAATAACT
>JBDROD010000075.1:0-4188 GCA_043810415.1 Candidatus Zixiibacteriota bacterium
TGAAGGAGAGATTGAAAAGAATCAATCCGGAGGATTTCGGCAAATATTCTCTTTAAACCTGAAACCGGATAAAGTCATAAAGAATCAGTCAGAAGATCGTTAATATTGAGCAGACAAGAAAGTGCAGATGTGATGGCATGGTTAAAGACGAAAAGCTTGTTTCTTATCAGCGTGGTTTTGGCGATGGGTTTGGGTACGGCGGGGTTAAGCTGGTCACAAAAATTAGATTCTAAACAATTAAAAAACAAGCTGAAAGAGGCGGAAGGAAGTTACTCGGCACAGGATTACAGCAAAGCAGAAGAGATCTTAGTTCAACTCTCCCAATCCTTTCCCAAAGATCCCCAGTTTTCCTATTTCCAGCTGATGATCGCCAAGTGCGAATATCATCTTGAAAATTACGGTTCGGCTAAAAATAAATTCAGTGAATTCATCCATAAGTTCCCTGACAGCCATTATATCCCGTCCTGCTATTTCATGCTGGGCAACATTGGCTATCTTCAGGGGGAGTTATCCGAGGCAGCCCGGAATTTCATCCAGGCTTACCAATTAGCCCGGACCAGCCAGGAGAGGGAATTGAGTCAAAGGTCGCTGGAACCGCTATTGGAGGAGTGGCTATCGGAGAAGGAGCTGGAAGAACTCAGCGAAACGGAAAGAGATAAAAAGCTTGCCCCCATGATTTTCTTCTGGCTGGGGAAACGGAACGTGGAAAGCAAAAACTATACCAAAGCTTTGGAGGCATTAAGCTATTACCGGGAGAATTTCCCCCGAGGTGAAGACCTAGGTGAGGTGAACCTTCTTTTCAAAGAGGCATCCACCCCCACCCTGCCCACCGTCAAAGTTGGGGTTTTGGCTTCCCGGGAGGGGGATTTTTCCGATTATGGCACCAGCTTTGTGAATGGTATCCGGCTAGCCCTCTTATCTTATACTCCCATCGAAAAAAAGGTAGAACTGGTGGTAAAGGATGCCGGAGGGGATTTAAGGAAAGTAAATTCGCTTTGCCGGGAGTTAATAGAAGAGGACCAGGTGGTTTGCATATTGGGACCTATGGAAAGTGAATCGGTAGTGAAAGCGGCAGAGGTGGCGGAGAATGATCGGGTTCCCCTGATTACCCCGGCCTTTAGCCAAAGGGGATTGACCTCTCTGGGGAATTTCATATTTGAGCTTTTCCCTTCGCAGGCAAGAAAGGGGGAAAGCATGGCGGAATTTGTTATCCGCAATCAGGGCTTTTCCGATTTTGTCATGCTGGTTCCGGAAACCGGGAATAATAAGACCGCAGCATTGAGTTTCAAACAAACCGTGGAAAAATTAGGGGGTAAGGTACTGGCAGTGGAATATTACCCGGTGGAGACCGGGGATTTTTCTTCTTATTTGGAGAGGTTGAAAAAAGCCATTCTGGGAATTACCTCTTCTTCGCCTCCGGAGGAATCCGGTTCCTTTTTTGACCTGATGCCGGCACGGGTAGACGGATTCTTCCTTTTGGCGGATAAGAGAGATTGGTACACTATCCTTTCCGGTCTGGTTAATCTTAAGATCTATACTACCATCATCAGCATGGAATGGCAGAAAGAACTGCATTATTTGGATTTAGCTCAAAGTCTTAACCAGAAAATTATCTTTACCACGGATGAATCCCTCCCAGCCAAAGAACCTTCATCAAGTGGTATCGGAACGGAAAGAGATAAATTCATGAGGTCATATAATAGTCAATACAGACAAGAGCCAAGTTACATGGCCGCTTTAGGGTATGACATCATGAGATTGTTATTGTCCATCTTCGAAGAGAATGCCACACCGGAAAAAGTAGCTGCTGCCCTTTCAACCACGTTTGATTTCCAGGGCATCTCCGGGGAGATTAGTTTTGATTCGAAGAGAGAAAATGATTATATTTCTATTTACCAATTGGAAAACGGAGAGATAAAAAGATTAAGATGAAAAAGAGGGGGAGTGAAGATCAGATTAAATGGGATTGGTTCATTTAGATTGATAACACTGGATGGATAACTCCCCGCCTATGCTGGATTTTCCAGATGAGTAGTCCCTAATAAACCAAAGGAGCACCTTGACGGAAGAACCAAGTAAAAGAGTTGCCCTCCGGATCATAGTAGGTGATCAGGAGAAGGAGGTGACCTTCGACGAGTTGTGTCTTTCCAATAACTTGGCTCAGGAAGCTTTGGTCCGGCTCTTAATCGAGAAAAAAGTATTCAAACCGGAGGAGCTGGGTCAGCAGATTGAAAAAGTCCGGAAGGAGAGATACCGATTCCCGGGAGATTCACCCCAGAGCAAATAAAAGAATAATAAGGGACGGTCGTCCTGGCAGTATCGAGTTTCGTTAGGAAGGGTTACGGTTACGTATCGTATATCGTAAAATCGGTTACGGTTAACTCCTTGAGATTTCCAGTCAAACCGAATTCAATACCGAACCATTGCCGAACCCAAAACCAGATAACACTTAACAAAGGCAAATTAACAGCTACATAATATAAATATGAACGAAACAATAAGAAGCGAAGCATCTCTCAAGTGGGCATCCCATCCGCTGAAGAAAAACATCTGGGTATCGATTCTATTGGTTGTTTTTCTGTTTGTCATCTGGCTTGTGGTATACCTGACCACCCGAAACCCTTTTTTGTTGGCGCTCTCCGTGGTGATAATGCTGGGGTCCCTCTCTTCTTTCTTCCTGCCTACCCGATACGAGTTGGACGATGGCAAGGTTAAAATCAGATATCTGCTTTCCATGCGGGAGAGAAAGTGGGAGATGTTTCGATCATATTACGTGGATAAAAACGGGGTTTTGCTCTCGCCATTCGATAAACCGTCCCGCCTGGAGAATTTCCGGGGGCTTTATATCCGGTTCAATCACAACAAAGACCAGGTGGTAGATTTCGTAAAATCGAAGATCGTGAAAAAACACGACGGATGACGAATGACTGATGCCGGATAAATGCGCAGACAAAAAGAAAAAAGCGGGATTAAAATTTGAAAACGAGGAGATATTGTGGGCTTCCGGGACATGTTTATGTGGGGTGAAAAAAAGGGTGAGTTGCAGGAGTTGACTCCTCAACAGGAGGAGATTCTGCTTAAGATCGCCCGGAAGGTGGTGCACTGGAAGATGTCGGTTCCCGCCATACTGTTTTTGGAATCGATGAAGCCCTTAAATTACATTGGAAGCCAGATGATGGCTTTCTTTGAACCTTTCGTTCAAACCATTTTTTCTTGGAAAGATTACGATGAGCTCAGAAGGATGATGGAGGAAAGAGAGACCGTGGAAAGACTTTTGCAGAAGATAGAACAACTCGATGTGGAAGCGCAGAACAAAGAGAAAGCCATGAAGCAGGAGCGAAAACTGAAAAGGAAAGAGGAGTGGAGGAAGAGAAATTTCAAGGAGAAATTAAAATATTTACTTATCGGGAAATAAGAAAGATGGATATCGAGTAATCCCATTATGCCGAGCTATAAAAGCTCGGCTACGTATGTAATATCGGCAGGAGGAAAAGAGATGAAAAGAATACTTATAATCATATGTTTATTCGCATTTATGGGACTTTGGCTGGCTGGGTGTGAGGGACAAAAAGAAAAGATCAAAACTTCCCCCGAGGAGACTCAAATTGCCACACCAGAAGAGTCTCCATATAAGGATCTGACCGGCAAAAAAGTGGTAATGATCATTGCTCCGGAGGATTTCCGGGATGAGGAGCTTATCGAGCCGCAGAACGTCTTGACCGAAAAAGGGGCGGAAGTTAAGGTGGCCAGCGTTTCTCTGGAAACTTGCAAGGGAATGTTAGGTGCCCAAGTTAGGCCGGATATAGTAATAAGCGATATAATACCGGAGAAGTGGGATGCCATTATATTAGTCGGAGGCACCGGGGCAAGCAAGTACTGGGATGACGCTTCGGTTCATTCTATTTTAAATGAAGCGGTCAAGCAGAACAAAATCGTTGGTGCCATCTGCATTGCTCCGGTCACCTGCGCCAATGCCGGGATCCTGAAGGGTAAGAAAGCCACCGTGTATGAAACCGAAGCCTCCCGGCTTAAGGAGAAAGGTGCAGAATACACCGGTGCCAGCGTTCAAAGAGACGGCAGGATTATCACGGCCAACGGTCCCCAGGCAGCTAAAGAGTTTGGAGAAGCTATTGCTACGGCACTGAAAGAATAAAGGGAGTTTTGAGTTATGAGTTTTGAGTCAAGAGG
>JBDROD010000076.1:0-2756 GCA_043810415.1 Candidatus Zixiibacteriota bacterium
CATTTTCAGACGATCCTTACCGATGGCCTGTCAGTTGTCATTGCTTCACCCACCTGTACAGCCGTCTCCATACCTGCCTTTCTCAATTCCATGGTGAGCTGGTCAGCATGGGTGGACGGCAAGGCAAGCAAAAGCCCTCCGGATGTTTGAGGATCAAACAGCAATTCCTCTTCCTCCCCGGATAAGTTTTTCGATTTTTCAAATAATCCTTCGGCTAATTTTCTATTGGCTTTGTTGCTTCCTGTTGTCTCACCCCTTCTATACATATGAAGTGCATTAGGATAGAAAGGAAGTTTATCATAGAAGAGGTTGATCCGCACCCCGCTACCTTTGGCCATCTCCAAGACGTGTCCGACAATACCAAAACCCGTCATGTCGGTGCATGCGTGAACATCAAAACTTGAGGCAATTTCAATTGCCTTTTGATTGAGAGAAGCCACCTGGGGAAGAATAAGTTCTAATTCATGCCGGGGAAGTTTCTTCGAACGGCAGGCGTTAAACAAAACTCCTGCCCCCCTTGTTTTGTTAAGATCAAAACATCCCCTTCTTTGGCGCCGCAATTGGTAAGTATTTGGCCGGGATGAACTACTCCTGTCACCGCCAGTCCATACTTGGGTTCATTGTCATCAACCGAATGCCCACCTGCAATCGAGGCGCCAGCCTCTGAAACCTTATCGGCGCCACCGCGGAGAATTTCCCGTAAAAAGCTGACATCGAGTTTTTGGACAGGAAACATGACAAGATTTAAGGCGGTAAGAGGTTTCCCACCCATGGCATAAACATCCGATAAGGCATTGGCAGCGGCGATCTGTCCGAACCAGTAAGGATCATCCACCGGCGGCGTGATGAAGTCCACCGTGCTGATGAAAGCGAGATGATCTGTAAGGCGATAGACTGCCGCATCGTCGCAAGTCTCAAAGCTTACCAGTAGATTTGGGTCCTGTGTTGGACGCAGTGCTTTGAGTGCGTCCGACAGAACCGCCGGACCAATTTTGGCTGCTCAGCCACAGGTGCGGGAGAGTCCGGTCAGAGTCTTCTTTTTTCTGAAGAAAGTCATAATGTACCTCGATCTTTACCCCCCACCCTTGCCCCCCTTTATAGACCGGAAGGAAGGGCGGGGGGCTGCTATTCCCGTTAGAGTTCCTTAAAGGTGATCGTATATCCTAAATTGAATCCAAACAGGTCATCCAATGCTTTTCCATCCGCCTCCGCATAAGGATACATGAAATAGTTTAGTTTTCCTTCTTTCTGAGGGGGATTGAGGACAATATCCCTACCAATTCCGTAGAATATCCTATTTTCATCCCAAGCACCAAAATAGTACTCCCTGTATTCCTTCTCTTCTCCTAATCTTAAATTTTTCTCAAGCATGATCTTCCTAACATCCGATGGATCGATAGGCACCCAACCATATCCGGGAAGATAGAATTCTGCCCAGCAGTGTTGAGCTTTTGTCATATCGCCTTCTTTTCCTTTTGGAATCCGGATACCAAAAATCTCCCTTGAAGGCACTCCTACGCTTCTTGCCAGGGCAACATAGACAGAGTGGATGTCCCCACATTTACCACCCAAACTTTCAAGGAGCCTTTCTACATCCCCAATGCCACAACCCTTTATCTGGGGGTCACGATACATATTATCCACGATCCAATCATAAATCGCCCTCGCTTTGGCAAGGGTTGACTTCTTACCCTCTGTTATCCTTAGTGCCGTCTCCTTAACTCTTCCGCCAACGGGACCGTAGCTTGTTGCCATAAGGTATTTTGCAAAATCTTTTTCACTCAAGGGTGGTTCATTTTTTGGAAAGTCTTTCTTAACAACTTCCTTCCTTCTTACCCTAAACGTATAGGTAAGAACCCTATCCTTTGTCAGATTTTTCCATTCTGCATAAAAAATCGAATTTCCAAACTCCTTCTCTTTGTAAATGCCTTGATAGGAATAATTACCACCAATCTTTACGTCCTCTATGGTTTGATTTTCATCAGATACCGGATATGGGATCCAGAGCCTCACATCTTTCGAATTCTCTGGGGTTTTCAGATTTAGCTTAAAGGTCACTTCTATAGCTTTCTCTTTTGCCTCAGAAACATTAAACAGAAGAAGGACGACAGCCAATCCTAAAATGAACCATTTAATCTCTTTATTTGCCATAAAATTATCCTCCGATTAATTGGAGTTATTCAAATAATTTTTATTTAACAATAACTATCCGCCATTCGCCGCTTCCGATCTGGCTCACCTCCGGGACTTTGCAGCCCATTGCTTTCACCACTTTTGGCACATCGTCAGGAGCTGAAGGGCAATCTACAAGCATATCCATTCGATTATTGTCTTCAAGCTTTCGGATCAATGATTCTACCGCATACTTGGGATAAGGGCACATCCACCCTCTCATGTCCACCTGATAATGTCTTTCACCCACTTTTATGGTTTTAATTTTTTTCATTTTTCGTTGCCTCCAAATAAGTGATCAAGATATAAAAACAGGCGAGAAACAAAAGGATCAGTGCTGTTCCGCCAAACCATCCGAATTGATGCCCGAGGGAAAAGGGTTTTCCATACAACCATCCCTCGCCCACCCGATGACCATAGATAAGGACCCATGACCCGGATGTCAATGCCCCTGCAATAAGAGCTATCCATGCGCGGACATAACCTTCTGCGGAGCGCCAGAGTATGCCCACTCCACAGCCGCCAGCTATCACCATTCCTATTCCAAAAATAAATCCGCCAACGACCGTATGCAATCCCGCAGG
>JBDROD010000077.1:0-6471 GCA_043810415.1 Candidatus Zixiibacteriota bacterium
GGGGGATCTTGAGCGTTTGCAATAGCTCCTGGTTGGAGAGATCACAGATTCCGGTTTTCGATTTCAGAAGAGTGGTAAATTCGCTTCCCAGCTTTAGACTGGTTTTCCCCAGCTCCGGCAAGGGAACGGAACCGCTGATCAACGGCTGATAGGTTCTCCCTTTCTTCACGAACAACAGAAACCTGTTGGTTTGCAAAAACTCGGTGAATAAAGAATTCAAGCGGGGGGTGATCTCCGGCAGTTTCTCCGCCACAAACGGAATATGGGAGAGCTCCACAGTCATCTCGGACAGCTTTTGAAATCTTTCGCTTTGATGCTTTTCATCCTCCTCCAGGTTTAGCTTTTTTCGCTGTTCCGAAAGAAACAGAAAGGAACAGCCCACCAGAAGAAACACCAACAAGACAGATGAAAGAAGTTTGTGAGTATGACTTAAGTCGCTGGTGAGAAGTATGCGCAGAAAAATAAAGAAAAGAAAAATCTCCAGCACGAAAATCAGATGTTCTTTACCGAAGGTGATGATTTTGTTCATCCGATAAAATCCCCCTCAAGGCATATTTTGCCCCGGACTAAGATGTATGTTTAGCCTAAGTTATTATCGGCTGGAAGTAGGGTTGGGTTGACCTTGAGGAAGATCAAAACCGTGGGTTTCGGTCCTCAAAAAGGGGGATTTGCTTTGGGGTATCTTATTGATCCATTCGATGTTCTGGCAAACAGGCGTGCTTTAAATTAGTTTATCCCAGCTCATTTAAATGATGAAGTATCAGAGATAAAAGTACAATTCCCGCAGTTTCGGTTCGCAGTCTTCTTGCTCCCAAGGTGATGGGGATGGCTCCATGAAGTTTTGCTTTTAAGAGTTCCTCCGGAGTAAATCCGGCTTCAGGTCCTACTATCAGGAGAATTTTCCTTACTTTTCTTTTTAACTCGTCACAATCTTTGATGCTCTTCGAACCTTTCTCCAAACTGGCGATAAGTGAGAGATCGTAGCTTCTGATCCGGGAGAGCAGGTTTTCGAATGTCGTGATATTCTCTATCTCCGGCAGGACCGTTCTCAGCGACTGCTTCATACTAGCTACCGCTATTCTTCTCCACCGCTGGGTTTTTGACCTGTTCTTGGAGGTGCCGCTGACTTTGACCAACCCTCTATCGGTTAGAATCGGGATAACGGAAGACACTCCGATCTCGGTCGCCTTCTCGATCAGAAAATCCATCCTCTCCTGCCTGCATATGGATTGAGCCAAAGTGATGTTACAGACTGGCTCATTCTCCTTGCGGATACGGGAGAGGATCTTGCCTTGCAGAGAAGCTTTCGAAGTCTTCTCGATCAAAACATTGTACTTCACGCCGCAGCCATCCACTACTGAGATCGTATCCCCAGTCCGGTAACGCATCACCGAGAGGATGTGTTTTGCCTCCTCCCCTTCGATGGTCAGCGTCTCCTGGCGGATGTTCTCCGGTGTGGTGTAGAAGTTTGTAATCATGTAAATAATAAGTAGGGGCAACTCATGTGGAACATCCCGCCACAGGCGGGGAGTTGCCCCTACAATTAAAACAAATCCATTCTTCTTGACGGGTGATTTCGAGTATCTGTATGTTTTGCTTTTCCAGGAAATCTTTCGTTTCGTTTTCCTCTTCTTTGAGAATCCCGGAGAAGATAAGCGTACCGGTAGATTTTACTTGGGTCTGGATATTGGTAAATGATTCGATAATCTCTTTTTTTGTCAGGTTCGCAACAGCCATATCGAAAGGTTCTTGGGGAGGAGAAGCCGTGACTATTCCTTGCTTGATATCGATTAAATTGTCTACCTTATTGAGTTCGAGATTCTCGGTTACGTTTTCTATTGCATCCTGGTCAATGTCTAATCCCAAAATGTAAGCTGCTCCCAATTTAGCACAAAGGATGCTCAATATCCCCGAGCCGCATCCTACGTCTATTACTCTTTCTCCGGATCTAAGATATTTTTTCAGTGCTCTAAGACAAAGCTGGGTGGTGGGATGGGCGCCTGTGCCAAAAGCCATGCTCGGTTTGATTCGAATGACGGTTTTGTCAGGGTACGGAGTTTGTTTCCAATCCGGTATGATGACGATATCTTTATCTACGAATATCGGTTCGAAGCTCATCTTCCAGTCCTTGAACCAATCCTTCTGTTTTATCCTCTTGATTTCAATTCTATTCTTGCCGGTCTTAAATCCCAAAGCATTCAACTCATCTAAGTAACGGTTTATTGACGTTTCTATATCTTTTGCTGTAGATTTATCGGATAGATAGCCGGTTATAGCCAGATTTTCACCGTTGGGATTGATCCAAACCCCTGAAGAGCCCAATTCTACTAGATAATTGCTGACCTGATCGGCGATCTCTTCAGGTACGACAACTTTGATTTCCAGATATTCTTTTGTCAATTTCTCAGGATCGATTATCACACTGGACCTCTCCCTCTATTTCCCCCTCTCCACAACGTGGAGAGGGGGATTCAAGGGGGCGAGGTTTATTCCGTCGACCAACCCAGTGTGCTTCTCAGTTTTTCAAAGAAGCTTTTGTCCCCTTTGGGTGGTTTGATATTTTGCTTTTCAGACAGCTCTTTCAATAATTTCTTTTCGTCCGAGGTCAAGCTGGTGGGCACCCATACCATCACCCGGACAAATTCATCCCCCTTTCCGTACCCATGCAAATGCGGGATGCCTTTTCCCTTAAGTTTGAATATCTTTCCCGATTGCGTCCCGGCTGGGATTTTCAAATCCGTATTGCCATCCAAGGTGGGAACTTCAACTTCGTCTCCCAAAGCTGCCTGGGTGAAGCTGATCATTATCTCGTGAATTATATCGTCGCCATGCCTGATGAAATCGGGATGTTCCTGATCCTCGATCAAGACGATCACGTCTCCGGCAGGTCCTCCCCGGGGTCCGGAGTTGCCCCCACCCCGCAGCTGGATGTAATTTCCGGTGGTCACCCCGGCAGGAATCTTCACCGAGATGGTGCCACTCCCCTCCACCCTCCCTTCTCCCCGACAGGCACGACAGGGCTTATCAACCACCACACCCTCGCCGTGACAATTGTTACAGGTGGTCACATTCACAAACTGTCCGAACAGGGATCGGGACACCCGCCTTATCTGACCGGTCCCCTGACATTTGGGACAGGTCTTTTTGGCTGTTCCTTTTTCCACACCGCTGCCGTTGCACTCCGAGCATTTTTCCAGCCTTTTCAATTTTATCTTCTTCTCTACTCCGGTGGCAATCTCCTCCAGGGTGAGCTTTAGCTTGAGCTGCAGGTCTTGACCCCGTAAATAACCTCTGCGGGTTTCCCTGGTGGTGCCGAAGAAATTGTCGAATACGCTGCCGAAGCCCCCAAAATCCCGCATGAAGGCGCGCAGGGCATCGGAGAGATCAAAGGTGGTGAAATCGAATCCCTCGAATCCGGGGGCATCGGTCAAGCCGGAATGTCCGAACTGGTCATACCGCGCTTTCTTCTGGGGGTCCCGAAGAATCTCGTAGGCTTCGCTGCACTCTTTGAACCGCTCCTCCGCTTCTTGGTCATTCGGATTTCGATCGGGATGACAATCCATCGCCAGCCTTCGATACGCCTTTTTTATCTCCTCATCAGAGGCGTTCTTGCTTAACCCCAATATTTCGTAATAATCCCGTTTGGCCATGATAAACTTACTCTCCCCGCTAAACCATCAAAAATCTTGAAGGTGCCTGGTAACATACCAATGAACCGAATATATACGCAGTCAGAAAGGGTGTCAACACCAAAAAAGTTGAGCAAATAGAGGTAATAAAAAAACCCCCATTTCGCTGGCTGAGAAATGAGGGTATGGGAAGAAAAGGCAAAAGAGGCAATAGATTATTCGTTAAACAGAAATACCGATCCCTGATAGAATTTGGTTTTCTTGCTTTTCACCCGGTAAGACAAAAGCTCCTTTAAAAACAGGTTCTTCTCCGATAGAGGAGCGTTGGCACCCAAAACCGAGCCGGAGATCTCCAGCCCCAATATGCGCTGGGGAATGACAAACCGGGTCACTCCGAACGGCAAAAGAATCCCCCGGGAAGAAAGCCCGGCTATCTCCTCCTTCCGGAAAGGTGGAATTATGTTGACCGCCGTACAGTTCTCCAGGGTATCGAATGCCGAGATCACGCTATCTCCCCCCAGATGCGGATAGATCTCCCAGGAGGCGTTATAAATGGCAATTATGTGGAATAGATGTTTGACTTTTCTTTCCGGGGATGAATCCTCCTGGCGGATCAGCAGGATGGAACGATCCCGGAAAAGAATCAACCCCACCAGATTTTCATCGACCTCGCTCCTACCGCCGTTATGCACCAGTTGGCGCATGCCGACATCTGCCTTGATATACTCTGCATCATAGGGGACGAACTCCAGATTTTCACTTTTCAGTCTTTCTATTAGTTTATCTTTACTGCTTTTGAATATCAGATGATCCCAAGAGGTCAATTCCACGTTTGGATCGGAATAATTAACTTTCTGAACCAGAATGTCCGGATAGCCCAGCAGCTTCAGGGCAGAAACCTGATTTACCCCATCGAGGACTAAAAGCTTTTCATTCTCATCGGAAGGGGAATTAGATGTTTTATTCACCGCTGGATAGGCAGATACCAAAATCGGATTCTTCAGATGTCCATCCTTTCTTATCTGATCTGCCAGCCGTCGGACCCGGTTGAAATCGCAAGTCTCATGGACTATCAGATCTTCTAAGTGTACAAAGCCGAGTTTAAACCAATTGCTCTGCATAATTCGCTTTCCTTCATGATAGCATTGTTGAAATCCACATTCAAACTGAAGATTAAGCAAATTGTATGCCACACGCACCATGACAGCTCTGAGCATTTTACAGTTCGTGCAATCGATCAACTCGTTATCTTATAATCGGATAACCATATTAAGGGATATAGAGAGGATATTGAAAAGAAATGCATAAGGGGTATTGAATAGAAGCCAAAGCTTCTTCATATGCAACGACTTTCATACTTATTGCAGTTAGGAGGAGAGAGAATAGAGTTTAGAGTGTAGAGTGTAGAGTAAAGAGGATAGAAGGCTATAGGATATTCCATCAGTTCCCTTGGTACAGGTATGCTTTTTCCCGGGTCAAGACGTAAAATTTAGTTCCGTCCGGGGAGAATTGCACTTGGGGATAATTGATCCCCCAGAGCTGGTAAGAAAGCTCTTTGGTCCATACGCTCTTTCCGGTTGCATCCAGAAGATAAACGAATCCTCTGGTATGCCTCTCTTCCGGTGATGCGCTTGTCCCTTTATCGAAATCCACGCCCACCATTATTTTTTTCGCCAAGCCGGTTATATCCAGCGACACAAAAGCCAGTTCCGGCTTTTCCAGAAAATACTCCCACCTGAGTTTTCCGGTTTTGGTTTCAAACAGATACAGGGTTTTCTTATCTATCACCCCCAGATAATTCCCCTCCGGAGAAAGACACATCTTCCGTGCCAAGAGATTCTCTTTGGAGAAACTGCCGGTCGGCTTTCTCTGATAGAAAAAATCCAATTTGCCGCTGGAAAAGACCGCTACATACTCTCCGTTTGCCGAAACGGCGAAATTATCAGCCGGTCCGAAATCCGTTTTTATCAAAGGCTCCGACGCAGAATCTTTGGCCGGACAGAATTCTGATAATCCGGATTTGGCGCTGTTGATTAAAACGCAGGCACCGTTCTGCGAAAAGGAGACCCCTTGCAGGAATCCGACCTTGATGCTGAAAACCGAATCGCCGGAGTGGTTATAAAATATCAAAAAGGACTCCGGACCATCTCCCCCACTGGCTATCCCCACCACCCAAAAGGCCTGGTTGGACACATAGAAGTCTGCCACCGGAGGTTGGTTCAATTCCCACAGCTTGACTCCATTCGCCGAAAAAAGCTCGAACTTGTCCGCCCCCAGAAAACCTGTAGGGACATTTTCGGAAAAGGTGGTGACTCCATAGAACTTTCCATCACCGGATGCAACCAGCCCCTGGTTGGGTTTTAAAGCCGGCCGGGTCGATTCTTTTCCTTCCGGGGTCAACGTACTTATACCACTTGACGACAAGAGAAGCAGATCCCCTTCTGTCATGTTACCCATTACCCTCTTGCCCTCCACCGGTTTCTCCAGGATCAACACCGGCTCCAAAGCAACACCAAGATTGGTGAAAAAAAGCAATAACCCGATGATAATCAGGGATATCTTCAGGTCTCTCATATATAATCTCCAATGTGTAATTTGTAATTCAAGATTCAGGATTCCGATTCTTTTTCTTCCTTCTTTAGTATAACTTAAACTGAAAAGTTGTCAAGGGACAAATGAAATAACGTCCGCCGTCCACAGACCGCCGTCCACCGCAAAACCAAAGAAGATGGGATATAGAAGGGGAAAAACTCTAATAATGGGCAATGATAGTAAAGGAGAATCATCCGCAGACAATTGAATTGACGGAGTGGGAGTATTCTTGACACGGGTATTAAAACTT
>JBDROD010000078.1:0-5594 GCA_043810415.1 Candidatus Zixiibacteriota bacterium
GACATCTTGGGAAGAAAGGTCCGAACTTTAGTCTCCCAACAGTTGTCTTCAGGTTATAAGTCTGTTCTCTGGGACGGGAAGAATGATGATAGGAAAGACGTCGCTTCAGGAATTTACTTCTACCAATTGAGGATCGGAGATTTCTCTGAAGCCAAGAAGATGTTACTGCTAAAATAGCGACCGATTAACATATTACGTTTACGAGCCCCAATTCTTTTGGAGTTGGGGCTTATTATTTCCCACTTTGGATAAAGCGAGCAGCTCTTTCTGACTATGAGTCACCCTTCTCATGGTGCCGTTAAAAGAGGGGGGAACACCCACCGCTACCCGGCTCAACCGTATACGTAAAAACCAATTCACAATATTTAACAAAAGTTGGTTTGACAGCAGGGTGGCGTAGACCACCGACGCCAGCCCTCTTATTATCGATCTCAAATGTGATCAAAGGGAAATAATTCTACATCTGTAAAGCGCGAGAAACTCATGCAATGTGAGACGATCTGACTTTCGGGTTATGAGGACTCGAACAATTTCGGCTCTAACTCATCGTATTTTGGTACGGAGAAAAATACCCCCATTCAGTCGGTGGATCTGGCGGTCACGTATGAGTGCGTCTTTAACTGCTGGCACTGCTGCAATGCCGGACGTCAGCTTTTGGACCTTTCCCCACATCAAATCGCCGTTTTCTGACCTTCCCACCATCTATATTTATGACAACTTTCCGGGAGGGGTGGGATTCTCCGAGAAGCTATTCCATCTCACCCTGGAATTATGGAAAGCATGCGGAGAGATGAATCAGAACTGCGGTTGCGACGGAGGCTGCCCATCGTGTGTGGGATCAAAGATGGAAGTGGGGGAGAGGGGAAAAGATGGAGCGTTAAAACTGATAAAATCAATGACGGATGACGGATTTGTGGTGAGCTTGTCGAACCATGATAAATAACGAATAAAACAATTGAATAAATAAATTGCTGAATCAATAAACTTTGGATTTTGGTTAATCGGAGAAAGCCACGTAGGTCAACCATGCCCCGCGTTTGGCGGGGCTGGTTGACAAACAAGGATGCATATGCATTCAAACAAATTTGTCAAGCAGGCTACGCCATGCTTGACCTACAAACTATTTTGAGAGAACCGCAGATTTTACGCCCGCCCAGAGAGCAGAGGTGGCAAAAAAGATATTTGACCAGGCTAAAACTTTTGATCTCACCGTAGCTGGATCTTTTTCCACCGGGTACACGGAAATAGCAGTGGTCAATTTCAATGGAGTAGCCTGTTATCAGCCGCTCACCTCGGCTTACGTTAATCTGGTGGTAATGGGGGATAACAGTTCTGGTTATTCCGATCAGATCTCCAGAGACGTAAATGACATCCAGGTGGATGATCTGGCTCAGACTGCCATCGGAAAATGCATGGATAGCAAAAACCCAAGAGATCTTGAGCCCGGAGAATATCCGGTGATTTTGGAGCCTTCAGCTGTCGCCGCTTTGGTGGAGTGGATGAATTACATTGGATTTGGCTGCAAGCCATTACAGGAGGGGACCAGCTTTTTGTCCAATCGCATCGGAAAAAAGATCATGGGAGAGAACGTTGCCATGTATGACGATGGAACCGATGAGGGCGCCATCGCCTTTCCCTTTGATTTTGAAGGCGTGCCCAAACAGAAGGTGACGTTGATAGAGAAAGGTGTGGCTAGGGGGGTGGTCTATGATTCTATCTCCGCTCATAAGGAGAGTAAGAAATCAACCGGACACGCACTTACTCCAGATAGCGCCGAGGGAGGTTTAGCCTTAAACCTTTTCATTGAAGAAGGCGATTCCTCTCCAGACAAAATGATAAAGTCCGCGGAAAAAGCGATTTTGGTCACCAGATTTCATTACATCAACGGGCTTTTGGATACCACCAATGTGCTTCTAACCGGAATGACCCGAGATGGCACCTTCTGGGTGGAAAACGGAAAGATCAAACATGGAATTAAGAATCTGCGCTTCACCGAGAGCACGCTCAAAGCTTTCTCCAACATTTTGCAGATCTCGAAGGAAAGGAAAATAATCAACACCTGGTGGCAAGATGTGGGATGTATTATAGCCCCCGCCATGCTGATAGATAATTTCAAATTCACCGGCAAAACAGAGTTCTAAACCAGAATATGCTGGATGATGTTTTCAGAATGAATAATTGAGGTTATCCGTTCCAAATGTATGCAAGAAAAAGCCCTCCCATTTATATGAGAGGGCTTTTTCGTTTAGCATGTAGATACACCACTCAATCATGGAGCGATTCGAAGAGATCTTTTGCATCCTCGATCTCTTCCGGGGTGAACTCTCCTGGATGAGCTACCATATACTGACCCCATTCCAGGAAATCAGTAGCGTTAGTTAGATATCCAGCCGCAGTGCTGAGCTTGGCAGCAAGAACCTGTCGGTGTAGTTTGACTACCATGTCGGTACCGCCATAATCCAATATCTGATACGCCGCTTGCGGTGTGTAACCGTATTGCGCCGCATAAGCTGCCACATTGGGTTCATTCAGATTCCCATTCTTTAATCCCAAGTATACCGCCAGGTTGTTCTTCCAGTAGCCTGGGGACTTGCCCTGCCCAGAGGGGGGTGGTGGTGGGGGTGGAGGGGGACCAGGCTGTCCGCCACATTGGGGACCAGGAATATCACCAGACCAATAGGTGCAATCCCACCGGAGAGCTACTCTTACTAAAATTGTGGTCAGGTTACCTCGAAATCTGAACCAGACAATCCGAGTCTCACCTGGTCCGTATGGAGCGGTGAATTTGATCCCATAGATACCAGTCATCGGGTCAGGCCCGACATAGAGATATGGCTCACTGGCATCAAGAATGTCACCTGCTCCAAAGCAGGTCGGGTTTAGCTCAAGCTGCCAGTCATCGAAACCGTAGTTGACCGCGGCTATACCCTGGTACGTAAACATAGTTGCATTTGCTCCTGGATCATAGGTCGCTCCGAGGAAGTTGATCTGGTAAAGCCCAAAGTCAACCCCCAGAGCATAGGAAGGAACCAAGCCCAGGACCACCCCGAAAATTAATCCCAGCAGTAGCACCGACCAGGTATGTTTCATAATCCGTTGCATTTCTTTCACCTCCTTTCTACTCTACGTTAAGACTTCGCGTTTAAGTTTTTAGAAGCCCGCTTCCAGTGGATTACCTCGATTATGTCACTCTTTACTCTTAAAGTAGGTGGTGTCTTGTCATATGCTATTCTTTATTTTCTATGCCTGCTCCTTCAGTTAGAATATGCGGCGTTATGAAGATCACGGTCTCAATTTCGTCTAATCTTTTTTCAGTTCGGCTGAACAGAAGACCCAGTATGGGAATGTCACCCAAAAGCGGAATTTTTCTCCGTACTTTGGATTCTATCTTCTGAATCAAACCCCCGATTACGATGGTTTCACCGTCCTTCACCCGCACTTTGGTCGACGCCGCTCGTTTGTTCACCACCGGAAGCCCAGTAGGGCCTGTTCCGACCACATCACTCACCTCCGGTTGTATATCCACGGTTATCTCACCGTTTTCGGCTATATAGGGGATCACCTGAAGCGAAATGCCCACCGGGATCCTTTCCAGTTGTCCGTAATAATATGGTGCTCCTCCTGTGACGATAACGTAATACTGTTCTTTTGCAATCATAATGGTGGCCTTGTGTCCCTCCAGCGTAGCAACTCGGGGATTGGCACGTATCGTCACTTTGCCATCATGAATCAACGCTTTCAATGTTCCTTTAAACTCACCCACCCATCCTTCCGCCTCTGCATGCGGTCTGGTGTACATTATACCAATGGAACTGTCGGCAAGATCACCAAGTGGTAAGATGACGGATAAGCTTTTTCCAGCTTTGCCTGCCAGCCAGCTGGCATCGATCCCCAAACTTTTCCGTGCCTCTTTGGACAGCTCCGTCACCAAAGCCTCGATCATCACCTGACGGAGGGGAACATCAATTTGACTCAGATCCTTCTTCAGCCTCTCTATGATTTCCGGTGATGCGGTAACCGTCAAAACATCCATTTCTTCATTCACTCGGATAAAAGGCTCATAAAACTTAGAAAGCAGGCCGGGCACGTCTTTGGCTCTCAGATTGTTTAAAGGGATCAACTCCGTTACGCTCAAAAGAGCAAAAGAGGGGCTGTCCGGATAGGCTGATCCCACGAGATAGTATCCTTTCAGTTTCCTGAAGGTGAAACCGAAAGGTGAGAGAATCCGGCGCAGACACTCCTCTAAAGGAAGGTCAGAAACTTCCAGGGTGATCATTCCCTGAACCGATTCGTCCACGATTATGCTCACTCCGGCTTGAGCCGCCACATCAGCAACAGCCTGCCGGAGGTCTGTTTCATAGAAGACATTGGAGATTAAGGGTTGATATTCATATTGGGTTGTCTCCTCCGGAGATACATCCACAGCCTGCTCATTGGCAACCAACAGCTCAGAAGAATCAACGCTAATTGTCTGGGCACGCGTGGATGAAGCTAAAAAAGCAAGGCAAAAGCACAGAAGCAAAAAGATAGAGAACTTCATAAAAGCTCCTTCGGTTGTTGTTTCAGGAAATGATCATTACAAGGTTTTCTAGCTCATTTAATGACGAACTCCTTTTCCATTTTAGCCTGCGATTTACCATCTAAAACGATGATAACTTCAGCTAGGTATTTACCGGGGGCAAGTTTATCCGGAAAAGTGGTTTCGAGGCGACGTACTCCTCCGGGGAGGACGAACTCGTTGACCGGTTCAAGAGGGGCTTCGCCAAATAACTCGTATCTCTGCTCGCCGGTACCGGTATAAGTGACCCCTGCGGGTAGAACAACTTTCGGCTGATATTTCAATACCACCTTACCTTTCGGCTTGATATGGGTATTGCCCGAGTTCTGAAAGAGAGCATCGATCACAGTGGGTTTGTCTCGGGAAGCGGTAACATCAATTCTGGTTATCTGACCATTTAATTTAGAACCCACAGGTAGATTCAAAAGAATGGGGATCTCATAGGGAACAACCGGAGACTGTTTAGCTTTTTTCAAGGAAGCTTCAAAAAGCAAACAAGCGTAATATCCGCCGGAATCCCCTTTGGGAGCGGAAATGATCAGTTTCACGTTTTTTATTTGCCTCGGTCCTAAATCAAAAAAAAGAGGATCCAACTTCAACCAATCGATACAAGAGCGCTCCGGTTTGGTCGGTTCCACTGCTGAAAGGTTACCTTCCTCATCGTACTCCAATGCCATGAGTTTGGAATCCACATGAATAGATTCTGCCTCTTGGCTTCGGAAAACCAAGTTTATATACCTGAATGCGCCAGCCGGTATTCGCTGAACGACTTCTTCCGGCTTGACCTGCAAGGTTAAAAAAGAGGAGGCGTGGAAACTATCCGCTGCCGCCGCTGTCATTGTGCCAACAGTGAAGGGGGTTTCCGCCACCACCGGAGCCTGATTTTCTGACCTGAATATGGCTTGGGCTATGTATGCGCCCGGCGGGGGTTTGCTCACGATGGACCTGTACTCCAAGACCGACCCCGGCAAAACAAGGTTTCGCCCCTCCCCCAAAGGAACCTGTCTTTTTCTTTTTCCCTCCTTGGTCTTAATCA
>JBDROD010000079.1:0-7398 GCA_043810415.1 Candidatus Zixiibacteriota bacterium
GCGAGGAGCTGATAAAAGCGATGGAATTCTTAAAAAGCCGATAAATAAAATAGGATGTGGATTGTTCTGGTGAGTTTCCAATTATCCTTTATATTACTTATTTAGGAAAGGATGCATGAGAAGTAAGATTTCGCGGTTAACGTTTTCGGTTAGGTATCGTTCTGGCGAGTTCGGTTGCGATAAGGAAAAAATCCGAATACCCAAAACGAAACCCATAAACGTTACGTAACCGAAACCCCAGACGATATACGATAAACAGATTTTGTGAATTATCTCTTGACTATGCACTGCCGTAAATGTAAAATAAAGATGAAGGAGATAAAAAGGGCGTTTCACAAGCAGAGGAAATGGATCTGTCCCCGGTGCGGAAAGGTCAGGTTTCAGAAGACAAAAAGCCCGGGAACAAGTGGCAAGGTCAGGGGTTGAGCTTTGGAACTTCCGGTGATAAGCCGAAAAAATAAATGAGAACATTTCGGTAAAGTGAGGAGATCAAACCTTTGAAGAAGATAATATTTTCGCTGGTTTTTGTTCTGGCGGTGCTGGTGGTTTCGAAGATAGCCAGCGACGGCTGGTTTTGGGCGTCCAGCAAAATGGAAGGATTGGATTCCGTCTGGAAGAAAAAGCTACCGCTTCAGACCGTCCGGATAAGTGAAAAGGCAAAAGAAAGCTCCGCCTTATCCATCAAATCCGAAGCGGCCGTGGTGCTGGATGCGAAAAAAGAGGTGGTACTGTTCGAGAAAAACATGCAGGAGCAGCTCCCCATCGCCAGTCTCTCCAAGCTGATGACCGCTTTGGTTTATTTGGAAACCAAACCGACGCTGAAAGATACCGTCACGATCATTCTGGAGGATGCAATGGGGGCGGGGTATTCCCAGTTGAAGATCAAGGAGACTTTCACCCTTTGCGATCTGCTACACGCCAGCTTGATGAGCTCCAATAATCGTACTACCAGGACATTGGTCCGCTCGTGTGGTCTCAGCTTCGAAGAGTTCATAACCCGAATGAATCTTAAGGCGAAAAAAATCGGATTGGAGAATACCGTTTTCTTTGAGCCGACCGGTTTGGACACCAACAATCGCTCCACGGCTTTGGATTGCGCCCGGCTTTTGTACTTTGCCCAAAAGGAGAGCCTGATCGCCTCCATCATGGGCAAAACCACGTACCAGTTCAGCTCATTAGGCAAACGCAGAAGAACCCATCAGATAAGAAATACCAACAAACTCCTGTTCACCTCCCTCCCTTCCGAAG
Source organism: Candidatus Zixiibacteriota bacterium (assembly GCA_043810415.1). Classification (GTDB taxonomy): domain Bacteria; phylum Zixibacteria; class MSB-5A5; order MSB-5A5; family SM1-73; genus CAIVRH01. Next base: position 1,249 of record JBDROD010000079.1, read on the forward strand.
ACATGGGGAACGTTATGTGCGGGAAGACCGGTTATAACGGGGCGTCGGGATATTGCCTTTCCACTTTGGTGCAGGGGGAGGAGGGGGAGGAGATCATAGCCGTGGTCTTGGGGGCACCATCCAGCGGAACCAGGTTCAAGGAGATCAAATCCATCCTGCGATGGTCCTTGCAGGAGGATCGGATCCAAACTAACGAGAAGACTCACCAGGGTGGTTGAGGCGGACCATCCATTATTTTCAATTTCACCAACGGTCTCCCTCTCTATGATATAGATAGAGAGGGGGAGAGGTTATCTTAAAGTCCGGATCATCCGAGGTGTTTGAATGACAAGATATTTGTCATTCCGGAGTTGAAATGACTGTAGAAAGAAGATACATTGAGGAGGTGGGTGAGGCAGTGGAGGCATTGGGGATCATGTTGGAGGAGGCGCTGGGTGGGATCCACGAGCGCATAGCCGGACTTCAAGGTTTGATCACCCAGATGAGTACGGAGGGGCAAAGCTTCAAGGAGGAGCTTCTGGAATTAAAAGAGGAGATGATAAAAACCCGGGAGATGTTTAAAAGTCTGGAAAACATGGTTGCCCGAACCGAATCGAGGCTTTTGGACATGCAAAAAAACGTATCCGACGAGGAGGATTTTTCCGAGGAGATCAAGAACGATCTACTGATAATCAAAAGAGATTTACAACTTATAAGAGGCGACCTCAAGGAACTTCAAGGGGGACAAAAGGATTTGGATTGAGAAAATCCTTAGGAATATCATTTTTCTGCATAGAATAAACCCGCTCCGATCTTTTACTTGGGTAGCTTAACCTCATGTCTTCCATCTAAATAGTACAAAGAAAAGTCTGATTTATCTTCAACTTAAAAACAGAAATAGCAGTTGCCTCTTTCGTTCTGGTAAAGTTATCATTGAGGCGGATAATCAGTTTATTTACCTGAAATTCTTGACCGGTTTTTCTTGACAAAATAGCAAAAGAAGATATAATAAGATAATTTGTAAGGGATTTTCTTGCAAACGAATGAGTTTGCTCAGAGACGAAAGAAGATAACACCAAAGAAACGAGATTTATGCTACGAGAAACAGTTTGGGAAAAACAATTAAACCTACAACATCATAAAAGAAGGTAAAAACATGAGTAAGGTAAACCCGTTTGAAATTGCACAAAAGCAATTGGATGAAGCAGCCAAGAGGTTGGGGCTTGATCCTGCAACCCACGAATTGCTGCGTTGGCCTCAACGCGAATTCCACGTCACCCTGCCGGTAAAGATGGATGACGGAACCACAAAAATCTTCCAGGCCTTCAGAGTTCAATATAACTCGGCTTTGGGTCCGACCAAGGGAGGGCTGCGCTGGTATCCGGAGGAGACTATCGATACGGTCCGGGCACTGGCTGCCTGGATGACCTGGAAATGTTCCGTAATCGATATACCGCTGGGTGGGGGTAAAGGTGGAATTATCTGTGACCCAATGAAAATGTCGGAGGGGGAGAAGGAGCGTCTGGCTCGGGCATACATCCGCGCTATCGGTCCTTACCTAGGAATCCACAAGGACATCCCTGCCCCCGATATCTTCACCACCCCTCAAATTATGGCTTGGATGATGGACGAATATGAGACCATGTATCACGAATCACATCCGGAAATGATCACCGGCAAACCGCTTCCGCTGGGAGGTAGTCAGGGACGGATGGATGCAACCGGTCGAGGTGGTATCTATACTGTCCGTGAAGCCTGCAAGGCCTTGGGATTTGATCCCAAGGGGAAATTTGCGGTGCAAGGATTTGGGAACGTGGGGAGTTGGGCAGCCATATTGCATCCTGATATTTTGGGAGGTGGCAGGATGGTAGGGGTTACCGACATAACCGGAGGCGTCTATAATGAAAAGGGTATCGATCCCAAGGAGATGGTGGAATATGTAAAGAAAACCGGTGGAGTGAAAGGTTTCCCCAAAGGAACTCCATTGAGCAACGAAGAGGTACTGGAACTGGATGTGGACATCCTTTACCCGGCAGCAGTGGAAAGCGTAATTACCAAAGACAATGCCCACAAGATAAAAGCCAAGATAATCTGCGAGCTGGCGAATGGGCCGACCACTCCGGACGCGGATGTGATTCTTTATCAGAAAGGAGTGCACATAATTCCCGATATTCTGGCTAACGCGGGAGGGGTTACCGTTAGCTACTTTGAACAGGTACAAAACACCTACAACTATTATTGGTCCTTGCAGGATATTCAAAAACAGTTGGATGAAAAGATGACCAGCGCTTATCAAAAGGTATTTGAGATGCATAAGAAGGAAAAGGTGCATATGAGGCTGGCAGCATACATGGTGGCGGTTGCCCGGGTCGCCGAAGCCGTTAAACTGCGAGGTTGGGTCTCTTAAAAACATCATCATATACATAGGAAAGGAGAGCCGAAATGAAAACAGTCGGATACCTGGAAGGAACGGATTCCTTGTTTCTTACCAGACTGACCGTCAACGGTATAGACACTCTTCCCCTGGGAAACGGAGCGGACAATCATGGCAAGTATATCGGACTTCTCACCAAAAGCGACAATATCTCCTTGGTGATCGGTTACTTGCACAAGGTCATCCCCATCGATGAGCGCTCCATCGCTCCCAAAGACATGCTTTATACCTGCAAACTCCACAAGATTCAGGTGATGCTTATTGTCCCTGCTGAAATCCAAAATGAAGCCAAAAAGATTCTTAAAGAGGCCGCCGAGGATGTGATACTGGTGGATCCAAAGAATTTATGGGACGAGACGATGAAGGTAATGCGTTAACGGATTATTTCGACTGCAGAGAAAACCTTGGAATCATAGCAGAGTTCGCAGCTATCGATGGTTATAAAACGGTTTGAAATATAACTCCCCAACCCTTAATTAAAGGAACAGAGATGAGAAAAGTCTTTATCCTGTCGGTTTTGCTGATTCTTTTCCTCTTTGGTTGTGGTAAAAAGCAGGAAGTTCAAACAGAGAAGGGAGAGGAACAGCCCGCGCAAGTTGAAGAGACCCAAACACCCGAGACCAAACCCATATCCCAGGAGCCGATTGTGAGAGACAAAGATCCGATCGTGGTGCTGGAGACCAATTACGGCATCATCGAGTTGGAGCTTTTCTGGAAAGAGACCCCCAAGACTGCGGAAAACCTCTTGAGGTTGGTCAACAGCGGGTTTTACGACGGGCTCACTTTTCACCGTATCGTGCCCAATTTCGTGATCCAGGGCGGCGATCCATCCGGCGACGGGAGCGGCGGTCCGGGTTATTCCATACCTTTCGAGAAGGCCAACACCAAACACCTTCGGGGCTCTCTGGGGATGGCGCGCTCGCAGGATCCGAATTCGGCCGGAAGCCAGTTCTACATCTGTCTGAGGGACCTCCCCAATCTGGACAACAACTACGTGGTCTTCGGCAAGGTGATCAAGGGGATGGACGTGGTGGACAAGATCGCTGCAGTAAAAACCGGTCAAGGAGATATTCCCGTAGAGAAGGTGGTAATGACCAAAGTTTATGAAAAGAAATGATCGACCCGGCTGATATAGTATTTTGTAAACCCCCGCAGAACTGCGGGGGTTTTTGTTTAGGATTAAAAGCGTTTAAAGTTCAAAGTTTAAGGTTCAAGGTTTGAAATAAAGGTTCAAAAAAGCATTAGGTTTTCAGGGGGACTTGATTTTTTCTTTCCCCCCTGATAAGGGGGGAAATTTGAAAGGGGGGTTTTTGAGACTTTCCAAAACCCTGAATCCCACTCCCACAGGTCTTCGATGTCAGGATGCATGCCCGGTGGAACCGGAGCATCTGGTGCAACTGGGGTCATTTTTATTTTTTTCTCACTTTTCCCTACGGGCAGGCCTCCAAGTAATTCAAGATTCTTGACTTGCGTATAAATTTCGATGCGCATTTGCCGTAAATTATACTCCAGAGACGGATTTACCTTCAGATAAAAGATTCAAAATTCAAGATTCAAGGTTCGAAATTCAAGGGTCAAGAGTTAAAACTCAAGACTCAAGACTCAATACTCAAAACTATGCATTCTTGGAATGCGGTAAGGGGCAGGCAGAATACACTGCCTCCTATAAATACCGGCGTCATCCTTTTCACCATCAAAGTTGTAACGAATTTGATTTTTGGGGTAAGAGAGACAAAGGATTAGACCTCTCCCCCTTTGTCCCCCTCTCCGTTTAACGGAGAGGGGGAGATTATAGACAATTGTCGGGCAGTTTTCCCTCCAGCGGCTCCGCTTTACAGTGCAAGTACTTATTAGCAAGAGTTATATGTTTAATGTTCCTAAGTAGTTATCTGTGGACGAAATTCCCTCATCATCCAAGTAGTAAACCTCATAGTCTTTCTCCGAGACGAATATGTTAACATTCTTATCCAGACATTCGAAAATAATATCACCCGCAGAGTTCTGTGTGATGGTATTGTAACCAGAATAGTAGTCTAGCTGCTCTGATGGTGCCTCTCCAATGATGATAATCTGAGGATCAATGGTATCCAACAACGCTTGGGGCACTTTACCAGTTTCTCGCCCATGGTGAGGCGCAAATAGAATATGTGCTTTGGGTAAAGTCAGTTTTCCCTTGATAACTTCCATAAAATCTGACTCAAGATCGCCCATCCACATCAGTGTCACGCCATCCTGCACACCATATGTGATTATCGAGGAGATATTATTTGGGCTATCACCCTTCTTAGCCAAGTCCAAGACACTTCTAAAAGAATCGTCCTCAATATCTGGCCAATGGATGTTGATACCTGCACTTTTTCTTATCTCGTCGCTTTGGTTCAGCCACTTTCGCTTACACCCACGTGACAAATAGAAGACTTTTTCAACAGAGTCTCGCAGTTGGCAGTATCGTGTAAAATCTTCAGTTTTGTCTGGTTTGGTAACCTCATTGCGAACGCAATAGAAGTTGAGAATGTTGAGTTCAGCATCTAGATGCTTCAGTCCTCTGATGTGATCATCGTCGGGGTGAGACGAGATGTATCTGACAACTCCTTTGGTGGATGCCAAAGCCTTGATCTCTTTGACGATGCGACCCCTATTCTCATCAGATAGACAGCAGTCAATCACAGTGAAATTGTCAGTGTTGTGATTAATGTAAAACATGTCACCATCACCAACTGAAAATGATTTCACTATACTCACTCTATCCTCAATTTGCCCTAATTCTTTTAGATATATAAATGGTTTGCTTTCTGTATGAAAATAAGAATAAAACCAAAAGCAGTATCGTTAAGATATATGAATTTGCACTTTTTAGTATCAGTAGCTTCGATTCAATGGACCCGTAGAGTCTTAGAAGTACCAGAAGGACGAATAATGAACAAAGAGTTCTATACATATTATTGATTTCAGACAATAACTCAATTTTCGAATCCTTCTTTGATGTCTCTACGAAATCATTGTAGTTGGCAAAATTTAGGAAAGATAGTTTCTTCAAAATAGGCTCGATTATCAAAGACCCAATTCTACTTATAACCATTCCGAGGAAATAGTATACAAAGACACCTATTATGAGATTTTCTTGGTGGAATGAGTATGAAGTAATCGCCTTTGAAAGAACAGCAAAGAGAATTCCAGGAAATAGGTAATTGAACAAGTTATAGGATGATATTCTGTCTAATAGTTCTTTCATATTTACTCCCAGGAACTAAGGAATATGATATTAGATTTACTTTCTTTTGGACATAGCCTTAACAAATTTTGATTTCAATGAGTCAGTCACCGGAACTCACCGTAAGGGAAGAGTAAGCCCCTAACGCAACCTTTAACAGTGTCAAGTGGACAGGGCACCTGACATACTCATTGGGCTGATATTTTTAAATAAGTCAATTAATTAAACCTTCCCATAACTCTCAAAGGTTTTTTTGTCATTTTCTATTGTTGTTTTTATTAATTCTAAAACAGATTCAAAGAGTTCTCCGCCAAGTCTCCCTTCTGTGCATTCAAATACAATTAAGGGAATTTTTTCTGCCCATCGCTCGGGATAATGTGACTCGAATTCTTTTAAATTGGAATATTTCAATTGATTAGTACCAGCGTACTCAACAAATCCCCTCTCAAGCCACGGTAAATAATCAGACTTACCTTTATTATCTAAAACATCCTGAAAAGCACGCGTAATAAGAGCAATATTTACT
>JBDROD010000080.1:0-2847 GCA_043810415.1 Candidatus Zixiibacteriota bacterium
GATGCTGGCGAAGAGAAGCCAGTAGATGGAGTACCAGATTATAAGAGGGCCGTAATGCCCGAAGCCGTTTAAGTTGGAATAGACGAACCGGGGCAGTTGGCCATATCGAAACAGAAAATTCTCTACCTTCAGAACCTCGAAGATGATCAGGTCGGCAGTTACAAAAAGTCCGGAGACAAAGAAGCCCAGAATTTTGTTGCTGACCAAGTTGTGAATGAAAAAGACGATAATCGTCAAAAACCAAAATTTGAGAAGGGTGATTCCGAACAGGTACCTGAAGTAAAGGCCCAATTCGATGTTAGTGTAGCCAAAGCCGATCACCTGAGTGACGATCCTGGTGAGCATGGCGAGAATGACGTAGAAAAGCTGGATAGACATCATGGTAAAAAGCTTGGATAGATAGCTCAGCCAGTCCGGAACCGGAAGAGTGTCGTAAAATTCGTTGGACTTATCATCCCGTTCCCGCCAGATGATCAGGCCGCTGAAGAAGATGGTGAGCGGAATCATGTAGATCCATATATGCAGGTTTTGTTCCAGAAACCTTGAAGTGAGGGGAAAGACATTGTCTCCCATGTGGCCGGCATTTCCCACAAAATTCACCACGATTTCGCCGATAGCCATGAAGGTCAGAATGAGGAAGGCTGGATGAAAAACGATCCTTTTGAATTCTCTGAAAACCAGGTGGAAACATTTTCTCATCTGGAGAATAAAAGCATCGTCGATCACCGTTGGTCGAACGGCGCCCAATGCATGCACGCCCTTGAATTCTATCCGCTCGATCTTCAATCGTTTTTCCTTTTTCTTTTCCAAAAGCGAAACAAATCGAAAGCGTTTCTGAGTGTAAAGCAGAATACCGAAACTGACCGCCATCCAGATGATTCGGTTCCACACCAGGGGAGCCTGCAAAGGAATTTGGCGGAGGTTGATGTCAGCCACGGTCCAGTACTTGGTCAGGATGTCCAGGGCGGAGATGCCGAAAGGATCGATCAGGATTTTGGCGGTGTCGTTTTCCCAGGCGGTGAAACCAGCCTGCATCAGCGCATAGATCATGATGAATCCAACACCTGCCAGGTAGGTCATGGTAATTTTTCGGCTCAGAGTTGCCAGGGAGAAGAAGATGCTCCCGATGACCAGAAGGTTGGGGATCAATATGACCACTGCGGGAAGCAGGAATGCTTTTAATTGAAACGGTCCATAATACGCAGGATCGATCACCAAACAGCCGGCTATGAATCCCATGGCGATGCCGGAATAGATAAGAACATTAGCTACAAATCCCCCCAGAAAGCGTCCACCGAGATAGGAAGCCCGGCTCATCGGAACGGTGAAGAAAAAGTCGTGGATCCCCACAGAAAAGTCCCGGGTTACTGCGCGTCCCACCATAACCATGGCAAAAAGCACCCCGACTACGCTGAAGCGCGCTGCCAGCTTGGCAATCAGAATGGGGGCGTTATGCCATTCCTTGGCGATGCTCAATCCCATCATGGATGAATTGGGGTTAAGATTGGATGCAAAAAAGTATGCACCCAAAAACAGGGCGGCGGTGAAGAGGTAAAAGGAAACATTTTTCAGATTTCTTTTGAATTCTTTCAAATAGATATTTAAGAACATGGATATTGACCTCTGGTTGGTAGTGATTGAAGTTATCCCGGTTGAAGATCTTCTATATGCTTTAGGTGCCTTTGATCAGTTCACTTCGCTAAGATGATAGAAATACGCATCTTCCAGTGACGGTTTAATGTTGGAGAATCCGTTTTCCGGATGGGCTTCACTATAAACGTGGATGAACGTCTTGCCCGCGAAAAGTCGCGTGGATATCACATTATACTTCTCTTCGTACCTCGGCAGTTCATCCTTTGGTATTTCCTTTCTCCAAATTTTTCCTTCAAGTCTGGACATGGCGTTGAATGTTTTCTCTTTTAGTATGATTTTACCCTTATCTATGATGGCCATGTTCGTACAGAGATCGCTCACGTCGTCAACGATGTGCGTCGATAGGATGACGACAATATTCTCGCCGATCTCGCTAAGCAGGTTGTGAAAACGGACACGCTCTTCCGGGTCCAGTCCGGCGGTGGGCTCGTCCACGATGATGAGCTTGGGATTTCCGAGCAGCACCAAGGCGATGCCGATGCGCTGCCTCATTCCGTTGGAGTACGTGCCCAGTTTTTGCTTCCGCTGGTTCCAGAGATTGACTCGCTTCAGGAGCTCTTCGACTTTTTCTTCTCTATCTTTTCTGTCCCGGATGCCTTTAAGCAGTGCAAAATGATCCAGTAGAACCTGGCCGGTATCCTTGGGATAGAAACCAAAAGTCTGGGGCAGGTAACCCAGCCTTCTTTTGACTTCGATTTTTTGCCTCAAAACATCGATGCCTTCGAATGAAATCTTGCCGGAATCGGCTTCCTGCAGTGTGGCAATGGTCCGCATCAAGCTGGATTTGCCTGCCCCGTTGGGACCCAGCAAGCCGAAGAGTCCAGTAGGAATATCCAAAGTTACATGGTCTAATGCCACAACGCCGTTGGCATAGGTTTTGGAAAGATTGTCAATTACCAGTTCCATGATTTATTATCCTCCTGTTTATTTCATTTCTATTCGGATTTTTCAGCATCTCAATTTTCGCTTGATCGAAACTTCTCCCGGTACTTTTCAATTGTCATCACTATTTATAAGACCGCCTAAGCAGTCATTTTGTTTCACAGAATTTTAGGATGGAGCGTCAAGTAAAAAGAAGCGAGACAGGATCAGATGATTACTTACATAAGAAAGAGAGCAGCAGCGGGAAAGGCCAACCTACAAGACCTGAAGAAACCTGGAAAAACATTCATGCCGCACCCGTAAACGCCAACA
>JBDROD010000081.1:0-2204 GCA_043810415.1 Candidatus Zixiibacteriota bacterium
ATTACGTCTAATAAAATTTTGCAAAATGAATGATTACCTATGCTTGGCAATTAAAGTGGTAAAGATGGGATTAATTGAACCGAGAAAACATCATCATCACGAGCCGCCTCGCTCGGTTGCCCAGGCGATGAAAGCAGCTGATGTGGTCATCACCATGGCCTTCGGGGGATTGTTTCACACTAATGCTAGAAAGGAGGCGTGCACGGCAGGTGTCAAATTCGCCTCTCTTGGAGGAGCGACCAAAGAATATCTGGCGAGATTAGATCTTACCAGAGAGAATCTATTGGAAGTGCGTGCGCTAACCGAAAGGATAGCCGAAAGTCTCACCGCGGCTTCTACTGCCCATTTGACCACCCGGGCGGGAACTGATCTGTGCATGTCCCTTGAGGGGCGGAAAGGGCTGGCCTTGGTTCCCTTTGGAGAAAGAGGGTCATTTTGCCTCCTTCCGGATTATGCTGAGGCCGCCTGCGCCCCGATCGAGAATTCAACAGAAGGAGTGGCCGTGGTGGATGGAACCATGGTGGGTGAAGCGAATTTCGAAGGGTTAGTTCAGGAGCCTTTTAAAATCCACTTTGAGAAGGGCCGGATTGTGGAAATTTCTGAAGGAAAGGACGCCAAGAGGCTGAAGGATCTTCTGGATACCTTGGAAGAAGAAGCACGGACCTTGGCCGAGTTGGGCGTAAATAGTAACCAAAGGATTCCCAAGAGATTGACAGGGACTCGCCTTGACATGGCGGTCGCAGGGCATATCCACCTGGGACTTGGCCGCAACGACCATATTGGAGGGAAATCTAGAGGGGAAACCCACTTGGACTTATTAGTTACCTGGGCAACCCTCTTATTGGATGAGAAACCAATCCTTAAGGATGGCAACTTCAATATCTGAACAGAAAGGCAAGCTACTGTAAGAAAAAGTGCTACTTCTCAAATGCAAGGTCATTAACATTAAAGGACACAGTTATAGATTAAAAGTGAGTGAGATGCATAAATAACCAGAAGGAGGATAAAAAAATGTTTACTCGACAGACAGGGATGGTAGTATTTGTAATATTCGTTACTTTCTTTTATGGTCCCTATATTTCAGGGGCGGCAGAGGTCAATTATCCTACAAAACCTATTGAGATATTGATTTCATATTCACCTGGTGGTGGAACAGATCTGGGATCCAGGGTGATTGCTGAGCATTCAAAGAAATATCTTGGGCAAGATTTGATTGTCATCAATAAGCCTGGTGGGGCCGGAAGGGTGGGTACGACATTGATCGCTAAAGCCAAACCAGACGGTTATACGATAGGGGCGATAGCAGACGGATCCGTTGTGTTTTCATCACAGCTAGCAAAAGTGTCCTACAATCCTTTAGAGGACTTTACCTATATCTGCCAATTCGGAATTATGAATATAGGGCTAGTGGTTCCAGCAGAATCTCCTTTTCGAACTATAAAGGATTTTATTGAATTCGCTCGGGTAAACCCTAATAAATTAACCGTAAGTACTTTAGGAGTAAATGGCATTCCGCAAACAACTGTGGAAGCCCTATCTCACATTGAAGGTGTAAAAATAAAGCCTGTTCCTTATTCTGGGGCCGCCCTTGCTGTAACGGCTATGTTGGGAGGGCATGTAATGGCAACAGCCGGAGCCTCCTCAGGTTGGGCATCCCACCTCAGGGCAAAAAAGGTCAGGCTGCTGGCTCTGTTTGGCGATGAGAGAGTGGCTCTATATCCTGACGTACCTACTTTAAAAGAACTTGGGTATCCTATTGTTCTTGACTCCTGGTATGTCATGCTTGGGCCAAGGAATATGGAAAAAGCAATTGTTAACAAGCTTGGAGAAGCTTTCAAGAAGGCAATTGATTCTCCGGCATTTATAAAAATGGCTAAAAAGCTCGAAGTATGGGTCGAAAAGCCTTTGTTTTACGATGAATTGAAAGAGAGACTATTTCAGCGCTACCATAACAATGCAGCGCTTTTTAAGCAATTGGGAATAGGAATAAAGAAATAAATTCGGGATATATTCAATGGGCGACGCCATATGGTATTGTGGTTGATATCCTGAAGTGTTTTTTGAGGACTTGTTAAGCGGTTTTAGAGGATACCCTAGACATCAAGACCACGAATATGTTGAATGATTTACTGAAAGCGTATTATGGTGTGATGATAAACGTGGCAGGTTTTTCTTAAACACTGATTTTCGCAGAGCGATTTGAT
>JBDROD010000082.1:0-7108 GCA_043810415.1 Candidatus Zixiibacteriota bacterium
TTAGGCTTTGTCGCATATTTCTCCTTGATCCCATTGATCATCGCCCTTAAGGGAAAAAATATCTCCTCTGCTTTCAAGATCGGATATCTCTTCGGTCTGATCTCCAATTCCATCTTGCTTTTCTGGGTCGGCTGGGCAACCGTGCCCGGAGCAATTTCCGCCGTGGTTCTCCTCTGTTTATATACTGCGTTTTTGTGCTGGCTCTGGTCCTTAGCCCAAAGAAGTTGGGGGGGTGGAGCGCTGTTTTTCTTCCCCTTCCTGTGGGTGGCCATGGAGTACGTCCGCTCCTTGACCGAAATCTCCTTCCCCTGGCTCAATCTCTCCTACACTCAAACCTATTACCTGCCGCTGATTCAGCATGCCTCTCTCTGGGGCAATTATGCCGTTTCCTTTTGGATATTGTGGCTGAATATTTTGGGTTACCTATTGATTCAAAATCCAAGAAGATGGAAACCATACCTTATCCTCTTTGCGGTTCTATTGATCTTACCCTATATTTATGGGCTGAGGGTGATGGCCAAGCCGGTGAAAGGGAAGGAGATCAAAATCGCACTGCTGCAGGGGAATATCGAGCAGAAGATCAAATGGGACGAACGATTTTTGGATTATAACATGCAGACCTATATGGATATGAGCAAAAAAGCCGCGGAAGGTCAGGTGGACCTGATAGTCTGGCCCGAATCCGCAGCTCCCTGCTATCTGGCAGCAGAGTCGCTCTATTTCACCCAAGTGCAGTCTCTTTGCGACGAACTCAACACTCCCCTGCTGATAGGAACCAACGACTATCGCTCGGTTCCTCCGGACAGGCTGGACTATTATAACTCCGCTTTTCTTTTCACTCCTTATGGTGGGTACCCGCAGGTGTACAATAAAATCCATCTGGTTCCTTTCAGCGAGAAAGTCCCCTACGAGGAGAAGCATCATCTCTCGGAGAAGATCCAACTGGGGCAGTCCGACTTTTCCAGTGGAAAGGAGCTCACCATATTCAAGATTCCCAGCGGGAAATTTGCCACTTTGATCTGTTTCGAATCGGTCTATCCTGAATTGGTCCGCGATTTCGTCAACCGGGGGGCGGAATTTCTGGTTAACATCACCAATGACGGCTGGTTCGGCAAGACCCACGGTCCCTATCAGCACGCCCGGATTGCAATATTTCGTGCCATAGAGAACCGCATCTCCATTGCCCGATGTGCCAATACCGGGATCTCCATGTTCATCGATCCATATGGTCGTACGACCCAGGTCACCAAGATATTTACCCGAACCATCGTAGCAGACATGATACATATGAAATCGGACGGCAAACGTTTCCCGGAAAATCAAACCCTTTATGCCCGATACGGAGATTGGTTTGCGCAAGTCTGTTGTCTGGTCAGCTTCTTGTCGGTATTCATGGCTTTGATTCGTAAAACCTCAGTTATATAAATGGTAAACATTATGGAATCTTTGAAAACCAGAATTATATCTATATGTTTGAGCGGGCTTCTTTTGATATTTTTGTTTCAGATTGCCTCTGCCGGGGTAGGGGACTGGACCACTTATACCAACATGAACAGCGTCAACCAGATTCTTCTCCAAGGAGGGAAGCTTTGGTGTGCCACCACCGGGGGTGCCGCGATATTGGACATCAACGATTCTGCTTTCACCCGATTGACCAATGTGGAGGGACTGGGAGGAAATTATCTTTACTCCGTGGCCCGGGACACGAGCGGAAGCTACTGGTGGGGAGCGCAGAACGGTACTTTGACCAAGTATACTCCGGAAAATGACTCCTGGAAAGTATACAGCTTCATAGATCGGGATGAGAGCAGGCTGCACATCAACCGGATCGTACCCTGGGGAGATCAACTCTGGATCGCTACCAATAAGGCGCTGGTTCTGTTTCTGATCAACAAAAACGGGGGGGAGATCAAGGAGACTTACCGCCGTCTGGGAGAACATCTGAACGGAGAGGAGGAGGTCACCTGCGTACGAATGGTGGGGGACAGAATCTGGGCCGGGCTCATCGGAGGAGTGGCAACCGCCAACCGCAATGACCCAAATCTTCTGGATTTCTCCCGGTGGATCTCTTTTACCCAGGAAACCTCCGTCGGTTTGGGCAGCAACTCGATCTTTTGCCTGACCAACATTGGCGACCAGATCCTGGTGGGAACCGATCGGGGAGTTTTTGAATTCCATCCGCTGGATTCCAGTTGGCAATCCCTGGGACTGAATGACCGTCGGATCAACGATTTGGAATATCTGAATCAAAAGCTATATGCCGCCACCGACTACGGTCTTTTTGTTTATCAGGATCAGAACTGGATTCCGTTTTCCAACTCCGGGCTTCTCTCCGTTAATCTCCACTCGGCGACCATCGATTCAAAAGGTGCCATCTGGGTAGGTACGGCGGATCAGGGTATTTCTGCTTACAAAAACACGGTTTGGGAGAATTACCCAATAGAGGGACCCCCGTCTAATTACTTTGTGGACATGGAAACAGATCAGGACGGAAACCTGTGGTGTGCCCAGGATGTTTTTGGCGCAAGCCAATTCGATGGTGATAAATGGACCTCCCTTTCGCACATTCCTGAGATCAGCGGGCACTTGATAAGGGCGGTAAAAGAAGATCTGGAAGGGAACATCTGGTTTTCCAGCTGGGGTGGAGGGGTGATAAAATATGACCGTGACACCACCTGGGTCAGATATACCGAAAAGAACAGCCCTCTTAGAGGAATCGTCGACGATCCGACTTATGTGGTGGTCAACGATCTGGTCATTGATGAGAGGGGGAATCGATGGTTTCCACTCTGGGATGCTTTGGATACCACCCGGCTTGTCTGCATCCCTGATCAACCGGAGACCACTTGGGTGGTTTTCTATGATCGAGATGGAATCAACTTGCCATACCGAGAGAGAGTATCAGCTCAGGGGGGACATCTATACCTCTGTCTGAGGGGTTCAGGACTTTTGGATTATAATTATAACTGGACGGTGAAGGACAAAACAGATGATCAGGTTATCCATTACAGCCGTGAATCAGATCACCTGTCGGATAATACTGTTTGGTGTGCTCGGGTAGATAAAGATGGGGTACTCTGGGTCGGAACATCCAGCGGCTTGGATAAATTTGACCCGGATTTCGAACGATTCAGCCCGGTTAAAATGCCCAATCCTTTAGGACCACAAGTCAATGACATAGCCGTGGATGAAAGAAACAACAAATGGATTGCCACCGTCAATGGTCTGGGAAAAATCAACTCCACAGGCGTCTTCGAGGAGTTCCTCACCACATTCAATAGCAAGATATGCAACAATAACATTCAGCGCCTATATATAGACAAAAACACCGGCAACATATGGATAGGAACGGATGAGGGGCTTTCCCGATTTGAATCGGGAATAGGTGCTCCAGCCAAAGATCTTTCCGAAGTACTTCCCTTCCCCAATCCCTTTATCCTGGAGAGAGGCAGCGAAATCCTAACCTTCGATCGACTTCCTTACGAGTCAGTGGTTAGGATATTCAGCGTTTCTGGAGAGCTGATCAAACGGATTAAATCCGGGAATCAATGGGACGGAAGAAATCAAGCTGGAGAGCTGGTGGCAAGCGGGATATACCTTTTTCACATCCAAGATTCATCCGGCAAAAGCACCCTTGGGAAGATCGCGGTAATTCGAAAATAAAACCGGTTGTTGGTCCAATAATAAGACATAGTATTTCATATCAAAATATGGCAACGACTTCCTAACTACCTTTTAGTCCTGCTCTTAGTCTTATGCCGAATATCATTTCTTTCTGCTGAAGCGATTGATGAGAATCTTATTTCTTGCCGATGCTAAAAGTTATCATACTCAAAGGTGGGTTAATTATTTCGTCGATCGCTGTCATCGATGTTTCTTGATCACCGTAGAACCAGGTTTCAGTACTAGAGCAGAGGAATTTTTGGTTCCCTCCAGAATACTCCCCAATTTTTTAAAATATCCGCTTTCTCTTCGTCAAGTTAGAAGAATTACAGGCCCGATAAGACCTGACCTGGTAAATGCACATTTTGTTCCCAGTTATGGATTGGTGGGGGCATTGCTTAATATTCATCCTCTGGTGATCTCCACTTGGGGATCGGATGTGCTCGTCTCTCCCCAAAAATCATGGCTGCAAAAGTTTCGGGCGCAGTATGTTTTAAAACAGGCCGATCTGGTCACCACCGATGCCCGATTTACAGAAGAGGTCATATATAATCTGGGTGTGGAAATCGGGAAAGTGGTAGTAAGTCCAATGGGTGTGGAAAGGAATCTTCTCGATCACACAGAGAAAAAAAAGAGACCATATTTGACTATTTTAAGCAATAGAAAATTGGAGCCACTCTATGACATAACTACATTTTTGAAAGCAATCCCGGGGGTGATAGCCAGAGCCAAAAAGGAGGTTAGATTTATTATACTGGGGGAAGGCTCTCAAAAGGGTATGCTGATCTCATTGGCTCAAAAATTGGGAATCGAAAATCATGTGGAATTTAAGGGAGCGGTATCCCGGGAGGCGCTGCTGCAATATTACCGGGATTCAGATATTTATATCTCCACATCAAAATCTGATTCCACCTCTGTGTCTCTATTAGAAGCCATGAATTTTGGACTGATTCCCATAGTGACCGACATCCCCGGTAATCGGGAGTGGATTAAAGATCAGAAGAACGGTTTTATTTTCCCCGTATCAGATCCTGCGGCCTTGGCGGAAAAGATCAGTTACGTGATTAATGAATTTCCCCACTGGTTAACTTTTAGGAAGGAAAGCCATATTATTATAAAGAGCAAAGCCGTCTGGGAAGAAAACATGAGAGTGGTCGAAATGGCATTTTTGAAACTTGTGGAAAAAAATTAAGTATCCCTTTCCCTCTATACTTTCCCTAACTTCCGCAGGAGGAAAAGTGATTGGAAATTAAAGAAAAATATATCTCATTAGTTGATGTGTTTGCTTATATAATCTATGGATTGATAAACGCCCTCTTTGTATACAAATATGCTTATCGCATAACTTCCCAATCCTGGCTTATATCTTTGATCTATTTAGTAGCAGTTGGCTTATTCATTATGCAGTTAACAAGGGGAATTAAACTGGTGATAACTATAAGAAAGCAAAACATACTTTACTTCTCCATTATTGCCATCCTGGCAATATCGCTCACGTTTATCATGTTCCAATTTGACCCGCAGAAAATTAGAGTGGGGAGATATCCCGCCTTGCATGATTGGATTTCAAGATTACTCCACTCTGAATTTCCTTATAACACAGAAACCAATCCATCTGGCTTTCCCTTCCTATTTGTTATAGCCATACCTTTCTATATTCTGGATGATTTAGGATTATTACAGATCTTCAGTTTTTTAATCTTTGCGTTTTTGAGCTACCTGAGACATCGTGAAGACAGCATAAATAGATTTAGATTGATTCTCCTTTTAATCACCGCACCCATATTTTTATATGAAATAATAGTTCGGAGTGATCTTGTTAGCAATATGGTATTAGTGATGCTTTACTTGGCGTTGTTTGAATCGGTTACTGATAAGACCAACCGCTTCATTTCATCCCTATTGGGATTATTAGGTGGCTTTTTATTATCCACCAGAGGCATCGTCCTATTGATCTATATTCCCTTCTTTGGATACCATCTGAAGAAAAAATTCAAAAACTCCGATTGGTTTTTCTTCTCCATGCTCGCCGGCTTTCTCTTCACGCTACTCCCTTTCCTAATTTGGAATTGGAGACTCTTTTGGGATTTGGGTCCTTTTACACGCCAGCTGACTCAAATCCCCAAAGCAGGGGTGATTTTTTCCGCTGCCTGTTCGGTTTACTGTGCTATCAAAGTCGGATCATTGATGAAAATCTACACAGCCATATCGTTCATCTTATTTGGTATCGTAGGTATAGCCTTCCTTATTGCAGTAATCCACCTGGGGTGGTACGGAGCAGTTTTAAAAGATGGATTCGATATATCATATTTCTCTTTTAGCTTACCCTTTTTGTTAATTTCATTGGATTTATCGAAAAAGAGAGGAATTGCAGAAAGCAACAGAGTCTTCTTGCCTGATTGATGAGAAACAAAATGAAACCAATGAAGGTTTTGATCATTTCCTACTATTTTCCTCCAATGGGGATGGGAGGAGTTCAAAGAGTAACCAAATTCACTAAATATCTCCCCCTTTTTGGCTGGAAACCCATAGTCTTGACGGTTAAGGAAGTAAATTATTTAGCTGAAGATCACTCTCTCTTAAAAGAGCTACCCAAAGAAGCGAAAATCATCCGCACCGGATCTTTTGATCCTTTGAGGATTTTATTTATATGGAGAAAACTTCTCGGCAATAGAAAGCAAAAGGGTTATGCAGTCCATTCGGGCAGAGCTAAATGGTCGCAACTATTCTCCTGGTTTGACGTTCCCGACAGCAAATTGGGTTGGATTCCATTTGCCCTGCTTACGGGATTGAAGTTATATCGGAAGGAAAAGTTCGATTTGATTTTCTCTTCTTCACCCCCTCCCTCACTGCATCTTACCGGATATCTATTGAAATTTATCACTGGAATCCCCTGGATAGCTGATTTTCGAGACCCCTGGGTAGGTTACCAGATGGAGATTTTCCCTACTCCTTTTCATCGTTTCCTAAAAACAAAGATGGAGAATATGATTATTCGAAGGGCAGATAGAGTGATTACGGCTAATCCGGCAATAAAGGAAGATTTTGAGAGAAGACATCCTGGGATAAAGTATTTCCATCTTTTGGATCAGGGATATGATGAGGAGGATTTTGATACAACTCCAGGCCAACCTTCAGAAATTTTTACGTTGGGCTATTTGGGGACATTCAGTCCCGATTGTGATCCGAAACCAGTTTTCGTTGCCCTCGGAGAGCTAATAGGAGAAAATAGAATTCCCCGTGAGAAAATTAGATTAGTACACTATGGGCTTTCCATCGGAATGAATTTAAATGCCTTAATTGAAAAGTATAATTTGAAGGATGTAGTCCAATCTAAAGGGTATCTATATCATCGAGAAGCCCTGATGGAGATGAAAAAGGTCTCACTTTCGCTTTTAGTGACTTCCGATAATCCTTTGATCTTTCCGGCAAAGGTATTCGAGTA